>JAYEHA010000377.1:0-1745 GCA_034659335.1 Bacillota bacterium | reverse complement strand
AAAATAAAGTTTGATCCAGATGATAATTTTATTGAGAAAATTGAAGATAGAATCAAAAGATTTGATAAGTAATGAGTGAATATTTAGTTAAGGGATTAAAAAAAGTTGATAAAGAAAATTTAATATCATTTCATATGCCAGGACATAAAAATAATAAGGAATTTTTTAAAACGTATTTAGATGGGGTAGAGTTAGTAGATATTGATTTAACAGAAATACCAGGTACAGATAATCTTCATAATCCCGTAGATATTATTAAAGAAAGCCAAGAAAAATTAAAAAAGTGTTATAAATCTCTAAAGAGTTATTTTTTAGTAAATGGTAGTACTAGTGGAATTTTATCTATGGTATTTGCAACAACTAGGCAAAATGATAAAATTTTAATTAATAGAAATGCTCATAAATCTGTGATGAATGCAGTTTTATTAAATGAACTTGAGCCTATTTACATTGTTCCTGAAATAGATAAAGTGAATGGAGTAATACTTGGAATTGACATAAAAAAGTTAGAAGAAATTTTAATTAATGATAAAGATATTAAAGTAGTTTTACTAACTTATCCAACATATGATGGTATTTGTTTTGATATAAAAAAGGTTTGTGAAATTGTTAAAAAATATAATAGGCTATTAATTATTGATGAAGCACATGGTTCCCACTTTATTACAAGTGAAAAATTCCCTGTATCATCAGTTGAATGCGGGGCAGACATCATTGTTCAGAGTGCTCATAAAAACTTACCTGCCTTAACACAAGGTGCTTATTTACATGTTAACAATATTAATCTTATTGAAAGTGTAGAAAGATATTTGTCAATATTTCAAACTTCATCACCTTCATATTTAATTATGAGTTCATTAGATATTGCTATAGATTTTATTATAAAAGAAGGTAAAGAAAAATCGGAAGAATTAATTAGTAATATTAATGACTTTTATAAAAAAATTAAAATAAGTAATTATAGACTAGTAAATTTGGGTATAGTTAATAATAAGTCAGTAGTTGATTATGATATTTCAAAAATTGTAATTTCACCATTAGATATTGGATTGACAGGTGAAGAATTAGAAAAAATTCTTAGAGAAGAGTATAAAATACAATTGGAGTATTCTACTTATAATTATGCATTATTTATTGCTACTATGTTTAATACTAAAGATGATTTTAATCAATTATTAAGTTCTTTACTTGATATTGAAAAAAAATATCAAAGGATAAGGATATCTTCAAAAGAAAGTTTGATTTTAGAAAACATTAGTATAAAATATAAACCAAGTGTAGTAGATAATTATAGTTATGAAGTTATTAATATTGAAAATGCTAATAATAGAATTTCTTATGAATCTATTATTCCATATCCTCCAGGAATTCCATTAATTAATCCTGGAGAAATAATTACTAAAGAAGCTATAGGAAAGATTATAAGTATTAAAAATGAAATTAGAGTTATTAAGGGGTTAGAGTCAACTACTCACGACTGAAGTCGAGTTGATTAGCCTAAGTCTTCGTTGACTACGTTACTCACAAATATATAGGTACTACGGAATATTTAGTCTAGTTCCGTACTCTACGTTTAGTAATTAAAAGCTCTAAGAGTTATGAGCGGTGTTGCTAAAATACAAACTGTGAGATAACATTGGCAAAGACTATTTACTGACGTAAGTCAGTTTTACTATTAAATTAGTTAAAAAGGAGGCATTAAATGGTATATATAATTTCAAAAAACGGAAAACCTTTAATGCCAA
>JAYEHA010000376.1:0-1751 GCA_034659335.1 Bacillota bacterium | reverse complement strand
AAGGAACTAATGGAACAGTAACAAATAATGGAAACTCAGTAACATATATTCCAAATTCAGACTTTAATGGAGAAGATACATTTACTTATACATTAAATGGTGGTTCTTATGCAACAGTAACAGTAAATGTCAATTCAACAAATAATGTTCCAACAATATCTAATCAAAGTATAACTACAGAAGAAGATAGTTCAGTTGATTTTACAATAGATCCAAATGATATTGATGGTGATGAATTAACAATTACAGTAAGCGGACCATCAAATGGAACATTAAGTGATAATGGAGGAAATAATTACACATATACACCAGATGATAATTATAATGGAGAAGATGAAATTACATTTGAATTAGATGATGGTATTGGTGGTTTAGCTACAGGAATAATTTCAATAACAGTGACACCTGTAGGTGATGATCCAGTTGCAATAGATGATAGTGCAGATATGGATGAAGATACTGTAAAAGTAATAGATGTATTATCAAATGATGAAAATGTTGATAATTTAGAACTTTTAATTACTAATATTACACAAGGAACTAATGGAACAGTAACAAATAACGGAGATTCAGCAACATATACGCCAAATTCAGATTTTAATGGAACAGATACATTTACTTATACATTAAATGGTATCTCTACAGCAATAGTAACAGTAAATGTTAAGCCTGTAAATGATAACTCGAGTGGTGGCGGGGGTGGTTCTACTACTAGTGAAAAGAGTATAGATGCTAAATCAGATAATTTAACTACATTTGAAAATACTGAAGTATCTGTGGAAATTGACGTTTTGATGGCTAATGATAAAGATGCAAAAGAATTTGAATCTGTACAAAAGCCAAATAATGGTTCAGTATCTTTAAGTGGCACAACAGTAACTTTTATGCCGGATGAAGGTTTTGTAGGTAGAGCTTATTTTTACTACACAATATCAAATGGAGATGAAGAAGATAACGGAGTAGTTATTGTCACAGTTGAAGAAGCAATTTTTATACCTGAAGATACAATTCCAGAAGGTAACAGTAATCCAGATGAATTATTAGTAATAAATCCGGATATAGTTCCGCTTGGAGCAATAGATTACAGTGGGCCGTATATTCTTGGTTACCCTGATATAACATTTAGACCTGAAAGACAAATTACAAGAGCTGAAATGGCAGCAATTTTTACAAGAATATTGATGATTGATAAAAATGTTTTTGGTGAAGCAATATATTCAGATAATGATGTGGAAAACTGGTATTATGATTATGTAGATGCGGTTTCAAAATATGGGATTATGGAAGGCTATCAAGATGGGTTATTTAAACCAGATAGTCCAATAACACATGCTGAAATGGCAAGTGCATTTTCAAAATATTGGGAGTTAAAAGGAATAGAAATAAGTGAAGAAGGTGGAGCTTATAATGATATAGAAGGTCATTGGGCTGAAAAAGAAATAAATAGATTTTTTAATTCAGGAATTAGTGTAGGTTTTATTGATGGCAGTTTTAGACCTAATGCATTTACGACAAGAAGTGAAATGGTAGTTATGGTAAACCGTGCATTAACAAGAGAAGGCTTGTATGATTTTGAACCTTCATTCACAGATGTTGATGAAACTTTCTGGGGATATGGTGCAATTGAAGCAGCAACAAGACTTTTTAAATAGTATACTATTTAAAATTAATAGGTACAGACACATATTCGTTTAATAAGGTGAATTGCGGTAGCAAGAGAGGGTGCCCTGGGGTACAAGGTGAATTGCGGT
>JAYEHA010000375.1:0-1759 GCA_034659335.1 Bacillota bacterium | reverse complement strand
AACAAAGAGTATTAGAATTGGCTAGATATGCTGAAAATCAATTAAATGTTTTGGATATTGATGAAGAAACTCAAATGTTAAGAGATGAAGGGATAATTTGTGATTTGTACGAAGGGAATGCGCCGTATAGACCAAGATATATAGTTCCTGATTATGAAAAATTTGTTAAAAATGGTTCGAAATTTTTAGAATTAACACCACCAGAAAATTTGCAAGATTTATTAAATAAATTATTGATTCTTTATAGACATGTACCATCGATTTCATCTTTTCCAGTATACATTGGAAATATTGACTATTTAATAGAACCATTTATTACTGATGAAGAAAATGATTATCAAGTGGTTAAGTATTTTTTACAACATATTGATAGAACTATTACAGATTCATTTTGTCACGCAAATATTGGGCCAAAAGAAACAAAAGCATCTAAGTTAATACTAAAAGCTCAAAGAGAACTTAATACTGCTATACCAAATATTACATTGAAATATGATAAAGATATTACATCTGAATCTTTATTAAAAGATTCATTAGCTACTGCTATGGTTACTGCTAAACCCTCTATTGCAAATGATAAAATGTTTAGAGAAGAATTTAATGGTGATTATGCTATTGCAAGTTGTTATAATGGTTTGAAAATTGGTGGGGGAAATTATACTTTAGTTAGAGTCGTATTAAAAAAACTTGCTGATAAAACTTTGAGTTATGACGAATTTTTAAATGAATTATTACCAAATGCAGTTAAAAAAACAATAAAATATATGGATGAAAGAATAAGATTTTTAGTTGAAGAAACATCTTTTTTTAAGTCTAGCTTTTTAGTTAGAGAAGGTTTAATTGATATGTCGAATTTTACTGCGATGTTTGGACTTGTTGGACTAGCAGAAACTGTAAATCATTTTTCAGATGGTAAGTTTGGATTTGATAATAAGTCTGATGAAATGGGAATTGAAATAATTGAAAGAATCAATACATTAGTTGGTGAACATAAAAATAAATATTGCAAAGCTTTTAATGGTAAGTTTTTATTACATGCACAGGTAGGTATCGATGATGACATTGCAATTTCACCTGGATGTCGAATTCCAATTGGAGATGAACTTGATATTGTTTCACATTTAAATCAAATTGGTAAATTTCATAAATATTTTCCTTCTGGAATAGGTGATATTTTTCCTTTTGAAGAAACTTATAAAAATAATATTGAAGCTTTAGTTAATGTTATTGATGGAGCTATTGAAAAAAACGCTAGATATTTATCGATTTATTCATCAGATTCTGATGTAATTAGAATTACGGGGTATTTAGTTAAAAGATCGGAAATTGAAAAGTTAAGAAATGGTGATCCGGTTTTAAGAGATACTGTAGTATTAGGTAAAGGTGCGGTAGATAATCAAAAGGTATTAGATCGTTTGGTTAGAGATAATGTTTGAAAATAAAGGGGATATTAGAAATTCGATTAAAGCAATAATCATTAATAATAATAAAATTTTACTTACACATAATGAATATGGTGGAGAGCAGTTTTATTTATTGCCTGGTGGTGGTCAAAATCATGGTGAAACAATAATAGATGCATTAAAAAGAGAATGTTTAGAAGAAGTTAATTCAAGTGTGGATGTACTTAGATTGAGATTTATTAGAGAATATATTGGTAAAAATCATCAGTTTGCTAGTGAGGATAGTGATGTTCATCAAGTAGAATTAATGTTTGAATGTAGATTAATTGATGATAATTTGAAATTAACTGAAAATA
>JAYEHA010000374.1:0-1764 GCA_034659335.1 Bacillota bacterium | reverse complement strand
ATTTTATGAAAATTTTATTAAATGAAATAGTAAATGAAACTAAAAAATTTGCAAAAGATGGTAAAGTTGCTACTTATATTCCTGAATTAAGTAAAATGGATAAGAATATCGTGGGTATTGTAGTGGTTGATATGGATAATAATGTATTCTGTGCTGGGGATTCAGATGTTAAATTTACAATTCAGAGTATGTCAAAACCGATTACGCTTCTACTAGCGCTTATGGATCATGGAGAAAAAATATTTGAAAAAGTTGGGAAAGAACCTACGGGTGATCCGTTTAATTCATTAAAAAGATTAGCTACATATAATACTGATAAACCTCTTAATCCTATGATTAATGCCGGTGCAATTGCTATTGCTTCAATGATAAAAGGTAAAGATAAAGATGAAAAATTTCAAAGAATTTTAGATTTATTTAAAAAACTTGCAGGTAATGACCATATTAAAGTTAATATGGATGTATATAATAGTGAATCTAGAACGGGTGATAAAAATCGTTCTATTGCCTATTTTTTAAAAGATAATAATATTATTGAGGGTAATGTTTCTGAAACTTTAGAAATATATTTTAAACAATGTTCAGTTGAAATAACATGTTTAGATTTAGCTCATATAGGTGCAACTCTTGCAAATGATGGAATTAGTGTTGTTACTAATGAAAGAGTAGTTCCTTCAAAATATGCTACTATTGTAAAAGCATTTATGTTTACATGTGGAATGTATGATGCATCTGGAGAATTTGCATTAGAGGTTGGCGTTCCAGCTAAAAGTGGTGTTAGTGGAGGTATATTTTGTTCTGTCCCTAAGAGGATGGGTATCGGTGTAATTGGGCCAGCTTTAGATACAAAAGGGAATAGTGTTGTTGGAAGAAAAATGCTTCACAAATTGACTATAGAAAAAAATTTATGTTTATTTAATTAAAACTGGAGTCTATTATGATATTTTTAAAAATTGATAAAATGTTAAAAAATATTGAAGATGAAATATATCTTGACAAATAAAATTCGATTTTAAAAATTAAAGAATTGAAAAGAATATCAATTGAAAAAAATTATTATTATGGAATAATTAAAGCAGAAATTTTAATGTGCAAAATCATGTATTTAAATTTAGAATATAATCTAGCATTAGAGAAACTATTATTAATACAAAATGAACTTCTTCAAAAAAATGAACAAGAATTATCAATTGAGATAACAAAAGAATTAGGGGATTATTATGTTTTCATAAAAGATTTTTCAAAAGCATTAAATTATTATAAGTTGGCTTTAAAATTGTTGGTTAAATATCCCAAAAAGAATATTGAATGGAGAATTTATAATAATATAGCGGTTATATATACTGAAATCAAAGGATATAATAGTGCAATCGATTATTATTTTAAAGCTTTAGAAATTCAAAATGAATTTAATGAAAGTGTTAATATTCTTTTATATTTGAATATTGGTGAAACTTTTAAAAAAAATGGGGAATATGAAGTGGCAATTAATTATTTAGAGTTTATAAAAGATATAATTAGTTGTGACGATAATAAATGCAATTTTTATGAAAACGTAATTAATTTACATTTAGCTGATATTTATTTTCAAATGGATAAAATTGATAAAGCATCAGTTTTATTTGATGGAAGAATAGGTCAACTACTCACGACTGAAGTCGCGAGCTTGAAAAAGCTCTAGTTGATTAGCCTAAGTCTTCACTGACTACGTTACTCACAAATATATAGGTACTACGGAATATTTAGTCTAGTTCCGTACTCTAC
>JAYEHA010000373.1:0-9220 GCA_034659335.1 Bacillota bacterium | reverse complement strand
TTTATAAAATAATAGTATTTTTTACATTAATAACTTTTCTCAAATATTTTATTCTAAAAATTTATCGTTTATTAATTTTAAAATTTCAACATTATCAATTTTTGAACCTGATCTAGGAATCTTTGAATTATAAAAAGTTTCAATATTTTTAATTTGGACTTCATCAACAAACTTCATCATTATCATTTCACTATCTTTTTTTAATCTCAGCA
Organism: Bacillota bacterium; assembly: GCA_034659335.1. Taxonomy (GTDB): domain Bacteria; phylum Bacillota; class Clostridia; order Peptostreptococcales; family Acidaminobacteraceae; genus HSG29. Next base: position 9,008 of record JAYEHA010000373.1, on the reverse strand, counting down.
CTCTTACACCTGAAGAACGACGCGTAACTTTTTCAGGAATCAACTCAGAATTAACAACAAGAATTCTATAATCATTTGGAGAAGCATATCTCAAAAATAATATATCTTTTTCTTCTTCAATATAAAGTATTCCAACTATTTTAGACTTTTCTGAATAAGCATTTTTCAAATATCTTCTATTTGTTTTTGTTTCATAAGCATTTAAAGGTAATTTTTGTACTTTTCCATTTTCAAAGCCAAATAACATATGTCCTTTATAATCCTTTGTAGGAACCATATAAATTATTTCTTCATCCTTTTCCATTTCTAAAATATTAGGTAAATAAACACCCAATTTTGCAGTTTTGTGATCATCAATTTCATAAAGATACCTTTTATATACTATTTGCTTATTTGAAAATAATAATATTTCCTCTTTATTAGAACACTCAAAAGATTGTATTATCTTATCTTCCTCTTTCAATTTATGATCTCCACTTAATCTCAATGATGTTAAAGAAATCTTTTTAAAATAATTGTGATCAGTTAAAAAAACCTCTAAATTATAGTCTTTAATAACATTAATTGGCTTTAAATCAATAATATCTTCTTCGAAAACAATATTTGTCCGTCTATCTCTACCATATTTTGCACTAACATCTTCTAGCTCGCTTTTTATTACCCCATTAATTTTTTTAGTAGATTTTAAAATACTATTTTTACTTTTTATTTCTTTTCTAAGTGCTTTTATTTCTTTTGTCTTATTAAGTATATAATCTTTATTAATATTTCTTAATTTTATATTTGCAACAAATTCAGATTGAATTTCATCAATCTCAAAATTTTTCATAAGATTTGGAATAACTTCCTTATCATTTTTGGTATTCCTAATAATTTTAATCGCATTATCAATATCTAACAACACTTTTTCTAAACCTTCTAATAAATGTAATTTTTGATTGATTTTATCTACTTCAAATACCAATTTGCTTTTAATTGATTCTCTTCTAAAAGCTAACCAATTATCAAGTATTTTTTTTACACCTAATCTAATAGGAAATCCATCTATTAACATATTGAAATTGCAATTAAATTTATCTTGTAAAGTAGTCTTACTAAATAATTTCCCCATTAATAACTCATGGTCTTTCCCTCTTTTTAAATCTATAGTGATTTTTAAACCACCTAAATCTGTTTCATCCCTAATATCTTTTATTGAATCTATCTTATTATCTTTTACTAAATTGATAATCTTATCAATTATAATCTCTACTGTAGTTGTATAGGGAATTTCAAAAATTTCAATACAATTATCTTCCTTAACATAACGATATTTCCCCCGTAAAGTTACGCTTCCTTTTCCTGTATTATATATTTCATTTAATGCTTTTTTATCATAAACCAACTCTCCTCCAGTAGAAAAATCTGGAGCTTTAAGACAATCTAATAAGTCAATTGATTTATCCTCAATATATTGAATTGTTGTATTACATACTTCTGCTAAATTAAAACTTGAAATATTACTAGCCATTCCAACAGCAATCCCCATATTATTATTTACAAGAATATTTGGAAATGTCGTTGGTAATAACAAAGGTTCTTTCATTGTTGAATCATAATTATCTACAAATCTAACAGTATTTTTATCAATATCTTTAAAAATTTCATTGCCAATTTCAGCTAATTTAACTTCCGTATATCTTGACGCTGCATATTTCATATCTCTCGATGAACGCTTACCAAAATTACCTTTTGAGTCTATATAGGGATGGAGTAAAGCATCATGCCCTCTAGAAAGTCTAACCATTGTCTGATAAATAGCTTGATCCCCATGAGGATTCAATTTCATAGTTTGTCCAACAACATTTGCAGATTTAGTCATTTTACCTTTTAATAAATTCATTTTATACATTGTATAAAGTATTTTTCTATGAGAAGGTTTAAATCCATCAATCTCTGGAATAGCTCTTGATACGATAACACTCATTGCATAAGGCATATAATTTTTTTGTAATGTATCTACAATTCTTTGTTCTATATGTTTTTTTCCCATAGCTACTCCTTTAACTTAAATCTAGCATATCTAAATACTGATTCCCAAATTTTGCAATAAATTTTTTTCTTTCTTTTAAATTCTTACCTAGTAAAATATCAAACATTTTTTCCGCTTCAACAACATCTTCTAATACTACTTTAATTAACCTTCTTGTCTTAGGCGACATTGTTGTCTCCCACATCATTTCAGGTTCATTTTCTCCTAATCCCTTAGAGCGTTGAATTGAATATGGTATTTTCATCTTCCCAACAATACTTTTTTTCTCTAATTCATCATATGCAAAATAAGTTTTTTTCTTTGTAGTTATTTCAAATAATGGTGTTTCTGCAATATAAATTTTTCCTTCAGTAATTAATGTAGGAAGTAATCTATAAAAAAAAGTTAATATTAATGTTCTAATCTGATATCCATCTACATCAGCATCTGTTGCAATAATAATCTTATCCCAATTAAACTCATCCATATTGAAAGTTGAAAAGTTTTTTGAATGCTTCGATTTTATCTCTACACCACAACCTATTACTATTAATAAATCTGTAATGATTTGACTTTTAAATATCTTATTATAATCTGCTTTTAAACAATTAAGAATTTTTCCTCTAACAGGCATTAAAGCTTGAAATTTCGCATCTCTTGCTAACTTACAAGCTCCTAACGCTGAATCTCCTTCTAAAATAAATAATTCTCTTTCATTATTTTTTTTAGAACGACAATCTACGTATTTTTCAACTCTATTATTCATTCCATTTAAATTCTTTGAAAGTTTATTTTTTATATTAAGTCTTGTTTTTTCAGCCTTTTCTCGACTTCTTTTATTAATTAAAACTTGAGTAATGATTTTATTCAATTCTATTTTATTCTCAATAAAATAAACTTCTAAATAACTTCTTATTGACTCAGTCATAAATTCTCTAATAAATTTATTAGTAATTGATTTTTTAGTTTGATTTTCATAACTTGTAACAGTAGAAAAAGAATTAGTAACTAATATTAAACTATCTTCAATATCAGTAAAAGTCACTCTTTTTTCATTTTTATTATATTTATCTTCTTTTTTAATAAACTTATCTAACTCATATACTAAAGCCATCTTAACCGCTTTATTTGGCGAACCACCATATTCTAAAAATGATGAATTATGATAATGTTCAACTAAATTAATATTATTATTAAACATCATAGCAATCTGAAACTTAACCTTATAATCAGGTTTGTCTTCCCTATCACTTCCTACCCCTTCTGATTCGAAATACATTAAATCAACAAAATTATTAGAATTATTAATTTCTTCTAAATAATCTTTAATTCCAAATTCGTAAAAAAAATCAGTATTTTCGCCACTAATTTCATCAAACAATTTAAATCTAACCCCTGAATTAACAATTGCTTGCCTCTTAATAATATCTTTATAATAATCTAATGGTATATTAATATCAGAAAAAACGTCAATATCGGGTTTAAAATGTTGAATTGTACCAGTTGATTTATAATTAAATATTTCTTTTTTCAACCCACCTATATTTTCACCTTTCTCAAAATGTAACTCATACTTATAACCATCTCTATAAACTATAACATCCATAAATTTCGAACTATATTGCGTAGCACAAGAACCAAGTCCATTTAATCCCAAGGAAAATTCATAATTATCACTTGACTGATCATCATACTTACCACCTGCATACAATTCACAATACACTAATTCCCAATTATATCTTTTTTCGAGATTATTATAATCTACTGGTATTCCTCGTCCATAATCTCTAATTGTAATTGACATATCACTATGTCTAGTAACTTCAATTAATTCTCCATACCCTTCTCTAGCCTCATCAATTGAATTTGATAATATTTCAAAAAAAGAATGTTGGCAACCTTCTAAATCATCAGAACCAAAAATTACTGAAGGTCTTTTTCTAACACGTTCAGCTCCCTTTAAAGTCTTAATACTTTCATTTCCATAATTTTGTTCCACTACCATAACTTCACCTCAAAATATACTACAAATAATCCAAACTTTTGTTCTAATCTTATATTTTTTGTCAATTAACATTATATCATATTTTATTTAAAAGTCACGTTTCATATTTTAAATTAACTTTTCCAAAAACTTGCTTCATAAATAAATATATGTTAAACTCTAAACATCCATGAGCGAAACACAATTGTTCACAGCAGTCAGACAGGAGGCGATCATGAAAAATGGTAATTACTTAATTGTAGATTCAAATGTACTACCCAATGTATTTGAAAAAGTTATTGAAACAAAAAAACTTCTACAAACAAATGAAGTTTCAGGTGTTTCTGAGGCAACGTCAATTATTGGAATAAGTCGTAGCACGTATTATAAATATTGTAATCATGTATTTAAACTTTCTGAAAATAATATCGGCTCAAAAGCAACTTTATCACTCAATTTAAAACACAAATCTGGAGTTTTATCCAAGATTCTAGATATTATTGCACATTATGAAGGAAATATTTTAACAATAACTCAAGATACACCTGTAAATAACAATGCAAAAGTGACATTAAAATTTAATATCAGTTCTCTATCCATACCTTTTCACGAACTTATTGAAATTTTAGACAAAACTGAGGGGATAAATAATTTAAGCATCTTAATTATAGAATAACGGAGGTAATTATGAATATCATATTATTAGGATATGGAACTGTGGGTTCAGGCACTTATGAACTAATCGAAAAAAATAAAAAAATAATTAAAGAAAAATATAACATTTCAATTACTATAACAAATATACTTGTTAGAAACTTAGAAAAATATAATCACCTGCAACATAAAAATCTATTTACAACTGACCCAAATATAATAACTAATAACGATGTAGACGTTGTTATTTCAGTAATGGGTGGATTAAAAATATCCTATGATTATATAAAAAAGGCTCTTGAAAATAAAAAACATGTTATAACTGCCAATAAAGATTTAATAGCAGAGCATTTTATTGAATTAAACAATTTAGCATATGAACATAACGTAAGCTTAAATTATGAAGCTTCAGTCGCTGGTGGGGTCCCTATTTTAAAACCAATTAAAAATATGCTATTAGGCAACAACATTGACAGTATTTATAGCATTATTAATGGAACTACAAACTTTATTCTTTCTCAAATGTACGAGAATAATCTAACATACAATGACGCATTAAAAATAGCTCAAGATAGAGGGTTTGCTGAATCAAATCCAAAGTCTGATGTAGAAGGACTAGATGCATCAAGAAAATTAGCAATTATTTCTATGTTAACATTTAATAAATATATTTCATGGAAAAACATTAAAACTACTGGTATTACAAACATTGATAGTTTAGATATTCAATATGCAAAACAACTAAATAAAAAAATAAAATTATTTGCAATATCTAAAAAAATTGAAAAAGGAATTTATTTAGGTGTTAGACCCGTATTTATAGAAAAAAATAATCAATTAAGTAAAATTGATAATGAATATAACGGAATTCATCTGCATAGCTCACTAGTTGGAGATTTATTATTTTATGGTAAAGGCGCTGGAAAGTTTCCTACAGCAAGTGCAGTTTTTAGCGACTTATTAAGTATTCTAAATAATGATTGTATAAAACAAATCAATCTCGATGAAACATTAATTCTAGAAAATTACCCTACTATCTCTAATTGGTTCATTAGATTTACTAGTAATGATTTTTCAAAAACAACTGAAAAAATTTTTAAAGTCTTTAATACTTATAAATTTGATCTAAATACTATTGAATTTAATAAAGAAATTACAGTTAAACTTTATAATGTTAAAGAAGATTTCGTTAAAAAATGTTTATCTGAATTTGCAGAAGAAACATTTAAATATTACTTAATAATAAGTGGTGGTTCAAATGCTTAGAATTAAAGTCCCAGCAACAACTGCAAATATAGGCCCAGGATTTGATTGTTTGGGTCTTGCATTAGATATACATTTAATAATAGATGTATATAAAAAAACTAATAAAACATCATTTATCTACTCAGATGGAATTGAAGAAATTCCACTTGAAAACAATTTAATATATACAACTATTATAGATATATTGTTACAACATAATAAGAATATAAACTTTAAAATTATTATTAAAAAAAATGATATCCCAATTTCTAGAGGGCTTGGTTCATCCGCTTCTGCTATTGTTGCTGGTGTTTATGCAGCAAATTATCTTCTTAACAATATTTTTTCAGAAGATGAACTTTTATATATAGCATGTGAAATTGAAGGTCATCCTGATAATGTTGTTCCCGCAATAAAAGGCGGATTTCAAATCAGTAAAAAAATAAACAATAAATATATTACATCAAAAATTAATTGTTCAAATTTACTGAACTTTATTATTTTATCACCTAATTTTACAGTAAAAACTGAACAAGCACGTGCGATTTTACCAAAAAAATATGATAATAAAGATGTTTTTACTAATTTAGCCAATCTTGCATTATTAGTAAATTCATTTAATAATAACGATTATAAAAACATTAAGAATTCATTAATAGATACACTTCATCAACCATATAGAATCAATTTAATTAACAACGGTGCAGAAATATTAAAACACTCCTCTAAATTAGGATCATATGGTGAATTCATTAGTGGGTCTGGTCCAACCTTAATATCTATTATTAAAGATAATGATACTTTTATAGATAATATGAAACTTTTTTTAAAAAAATATAACGATAAATGGTCTTGTTATAAAGCCCATATTGACAATATAGGTGTAGAAATCGAGGTAAGAAATGAATAATATAATAGTTCAAAAATTCGGTGGTACTTCTATAGGTTCAATTGAAAAAATAAAGACAATTGCTAATAGAATAAAAAAATATAAAGACAATAATAATCAACTTGTTATAGTAGTTTCAGCTATGGGAAACACAACAAATGAATTACTAGAAAAAGCAAAACTTATTTCTAATCACCCTTCTCCTAGGGAACTTGACGTTCTTTTATCTACAGGCGAGCAAATATCAATATCACTTTTATCTATTGCTCTACAAGAAATTGGTTGTGACTCAATCTCATTAACAGGAAGTCAATCAGGGATTAAGACAGATAGTTATCATAAAAAAGCAAGGATTACTTCAATAAAAACTAATCGAATTGAAGAAGAATTAAAAAATGGAAAAATTGTAATTATTGCCGGATTCCAAGGCGTAACTTCTAATTATGACGTTACGACTTTAGGACGTGGGGGCTCTGATACAACTGCTGTTGCTATTTCTGCATCTCTCAATGCAAAATTATGCGAAATATATACTGATGTTAACGGTATATATACAACAGACCCACGAATTTGTGATGAAGCTGTAAAATTAAATTCTATTTCATATGATGAAATGTTAGAAATGGCTAGACAAGGAGCAAATGTATTGCATCCTAGAAGTGTGGAAATAGCAAGCAAATATAAAATTCCTTTAGTTGTACGTTCATCATTTAATGAATGTGAAGGAACAAGAATAATTGAGGAGAAGAAAATGGAAAAGACATTAATAAACGGAATTGCATTAGATAATAACATTTGTAGAATAACAGTTACAAAAGTGCCAGATGAACCAGGAATTGCCTTTAAATTATTCTCACTACTAGCTAAAAGCAATATTAGCGTAGATACAATAATTCAGAATCTTAATCATGATAATAAAAATGATATTTCTTTTACAATCTCTGAAGAAAACTTTGAAAAAGCTAATGAAATTTGCAATACTTTTTCATCACAATACGAATTTACAAAGATTTTATCTAAAAAAAATGTATCTAAATTATCTGTTATTGGAACTGGAATTACTAGCAATGCCGAAATAGCTTCTGATTTCTTTTTAACATTGTATGAGTTAGGGATTAATATTGAAATGATTTCTACTTCTGAAATAAAAATTTCTTGTATTATTCAATCTTCAGATGCAGAAAAAGCAGTTAAACAAATCCATAAAAAATTTGAACTTGATAAAATTAATATTTTATAATTAAACCCCGAAAGGGGTTTAATTATTTATTAAAAAACTAATTTCTACAATAAAACTTTCTATTAATAACTTTAAAGCAACTGATGAAGATTTAGATTTTCTATCAATTTCAATAGATTTTTTTAAAATTTCTTTTAAAACTAAATAACTCAATCTTTTACTCTGTACAACAGCTTTCTGCCCAACATAACTATGTATTCCAATAATTTTACTCGCATCTTTTGAAGCAATTCCTGTTTCAAGCAAAATTTTCATTTTTAAAATCACTCTAAATTGCTTAATTATCATAAATAAAACGACTATTAATGGCTCACCTTTATTATCCATTAGGTCTAAAATTTCCAAAGCTTTATCTATTTGATTATTAAATATAGAATCAATTAACAAGAAAATATTGTCTTCTATCGGCTTATCAATAAACAAATCAATAATTTCTATTGTAATCTCTTTTTCTATAGAAAAATTAACAATCTTTTCTAAATCCTGATGAATCATATAAAGATTTTTACTTGAATTTTTATTTAAATATCCTGTTTCCTTTACAAAATACGCTAATTCTCTATTTCTAATATTTTTACCACAATTATTAATATATTTATTTACCCATTTTGAAAACTCATTCGGATTTAATGTATCAAAATTAATAACCTCTGAATTCTTTTTAAAACTTTTAAATATTTTCTTTCTTTTATCAATTTGATTTGCAATAAAAATAATAACACTTGTCTTATTAGGTTCTTTTAAATATTCATTCAATCTACCATAATCACTATCACTAATTTCTTTTATCATTAAATCGGCATTAGTTACTATAGTAAAAGTATAATCGTCCATAAAAGGTAATGTTTCAAGATTTGATAAAATACTAATAACATTTGAACTCTTATAATCAAATACTTTTAAATTAAAATCTAAATATGTTTTATTAATACTATTTTCTTTTAAAAATCCAATCAATTTATCAATTATATATTTTTCTTTGCCA
>JAYEHA010000372.1:0-1766 GCA_034659335.1 Bacillota bacterium | reverse complement strand
TTTTACTTTCAATAAACATTATATCATTTGAATCATAAAATAATTCCAATCTTTTTTTAACATTACTAATACCAATTCCAGTCGAATGACTCTTTATTGTATTATCAATAAGTAAACTTTCAATAGATTGCTTATCCATTCCAACACCATTATCTTCAACTATTAAATATTTATCATTTTTTATAATTTCAGAATAAACCTTTATTATTCCACCTTCTTCTAAATTCTCAACACCATGCATAAATGCATTTTCTACTATTGGTTGAAGTGTTAAAAAAGGAATAGTTATATTTAAAATATCTTTTTTAATGTCAATTTTAAATTTTACACGTTCACCAAACCTTGTTTTTTGTATTAAAATATAATTTTTAATATTCAATATTTCTTCATTAATTGTAATTATAGTATCAATATTTTTCAAATTATATCTAAGCATATCTGAAACACTTTCAATAAGCATACAAGTATCATCTGCATCTTCAAGTATTGCTGTCTTTGCAATAACATTCAATGTATTAAATAAAAAATGTGGATTAATTTGTGCTTGTAACCCTTTGAGTTTAGCCTGATTTAATAATACTTCAACTTTTGATTTTTCAACTTCCTCTTTATGAAGCATAACTTCAAAATCAGCATTCTCTTTAATTTTTGAAATTAATAATTTAGTATTACTAATCAATTTATTAAATGCTTCTGCTAGTAAAGATGTCTCATCATCAGAATTTAATTCAATTTTAGGAACATTAAAATTTCCTTTTGATACTTCCTCTGCTACATCCGTTAATTTTTTCAAATTATTTAATAATCTTTTACCATATCCAATGCCAATAGATAAAATAAATAATAAATTTATAACTAAAAAGAAAATTATTCTGATATTCATTTCATCAAAAAGTTTATCAATATCATTTTGTATTCTTCTAGAATGTTCTAATTCCCTATCAAACAACATTTCAAAGTAAATATTAATATATTGATTTATCCGTTTATACTCATAATAATTTGTTTGAGTCTGCTCTTCATCAACGCCTCTAATTGACCAAATCGTTTTTTCTAATAAATCAGTATAATCATTTTCAAGAATATATTCAATGTTTTCTAAATATAAAAATGATGTCCTATCATAGACTTTATCTTGAAACTTTACTGTAAATAACACTAAATCTTGATAATTCCCATATATTTGATCAATATATATAGTATCTTTAGAAAAAGCAAAGTTTGATAAAGCAGTATCAATTTTAGAATTAGTATTTACCAAATCTTTAATTTCATATACTCTTTGATTGACTTCTTTTGATATCTCATTAAACTTTTTGTAACTTTCATAAGAAAAAAGATTACCAATAAATAAAGAGAAAACAATTAAAATATATATATATACCAACATTTTTTTAATAGAATGTTTTCTATTCATTGGAATCACGTTCTAAATAATAATCAATATTATCGTTATTAATTATTGTAGTTGGTGTATAATAAACATCTAAACTAAACTCATCCTCGTTTATTGTCAGTAATGTAGTAACCGCATCTTTCCCCATTTTATATCCATCAGTAAAAAGTGTTGCTGTTATAATTCCTTTATTAATATATTCTAAAGTTTCATATGAATTATCAAAAGCAATTATATCAATTTCTCCAACTCTATTCACTTCTACAACTGCTTTTGCTATACTAGAACCAAAATAAATATTTGTTCCAATCACTGCATTAATATTAGGATCACTCATAATAATTTTTCTCATATCATTTTCTAATTTAAA
>JAYEHA010000371.1:0-1769 GCA_034659335.1 Bacillota bacterium | reverse complement strand
CTTCTTTTTCAAGTCTTTCTATTTCTTCAAAGTCACAATAAGCTGTATCTCCTAATAATACTTTTACATCTAAATCTAAGTCGTATTCTTTGATTTGGTCTATTAACTCTCCCATATAAGTACCATCTGGTACATTAGCAGGGAAGACTCTTGTAGCTAAAATATATTTACCTTTTTCTCCGCCTGTTATTATTTCACATTTATAACCATCGCTTTTTTTAGACGTGGTTTTATGACCGTGTCTCATTTCTGGATCATTTATAGAAATTGTTCTATCTTTAGCGGTTCCACGAATCATTTCATATTTGCCGTTTTGATTTTTTTTCACATCTTGAGTAGATACTTTCTTCAATAATTCATATGAACGTTTAATTTCAGAGTTTTTATTAAATTTGCCTGAGTTCTCTAAAGCTTTGAGGATTGCTTTAGCATCTTTTACTAAGTCATCTAACAAGTTTTCTTTTTCTTCTTTTAAAGACCAATCTATTTCTGGCTTTTTAATGTTTTCCTCATAATCTGATCTAATTAATTCAAAATACGGTAATTTTATTCCTTGCATTTTTATAATTTTCAAAGTTCTTTTAATTGCTAAATAAATCATTTGATAAGTACTTTGTTTAGCAGAATACCTTTCTACCATAAAAGAGTCTATAACATTTAAGTGTTCATCTTCGAAGAAGCCCTCTTCAGCTGCTATAGATAATACTTTCTCAAAAATTTTCATTGTTGTATTGTTTTCAAAAAATAAATTCCGATGATCACATAATGTTACAGCATCAATCCCTGTATAATCTTGAGGTGCACCCATTGCGTATTTATACCTTGCATTAAAATGCGTAGAACCTTCCATTTCTCTATCGGATTGATTGGTTTTAAATTGAATTAAATAAGCAATAAATGTATATACTGGAGGTATTGATTTTCTACCAACGCTTGAAAATAAACCTTCAAAAATATCGTCAGTTAAATAATCATCTGTAAATTTTTTAAGTTTATTCCAAAAACTATCTTTGTCAATTTCTTCTTCTATCCATAAATCACCAAAACATATTGTTTTTTCTCTTTTGCCTTATATATGTACACCAACTCCTTTTAGATTATATCTTTATATGTTATATTATACCATATAAAGATACATGAATCAAGCGAAAACATTGAGTTTTCAATGGTTTTTACTGATTAAGGAATATTGTAAAATGATTTATAAACCGTAAAATCTAATTAACATAGAAATTTTGCTATATTAAATTAGACTTTCCGAGCAGCCTCCTAGGGGTATGAAATAGTGGTAGTTATAGTAGTCTAAGAGGTAAAAAATCAACTAAATTAAAGATATATTAGTCATATCTAGGGTGTTTATTTATAGTAGCTATAGTAGTTTAACTTCATTGAATAATAATGGGTAACCTAGAGAACCAATTCTTAAATTCACTTAACTAAAGTATAATATGGTCTATGGAATAAAGATTTGAAGAAGTCTTAATATTAATATTATAGTTTAAAAATGGTAATTAATGAAATTGGTTTTTAAGTTATAATAATATTTTCTTAGTGATTACTTATGATTTGTTTTCAAGTGTTTTTAACTTTTAAAATATAAAATAGAAATTAGACATTTAAGAACTTTCTTTATAAAGTGTTTTAAAGCCCTTAAATACAATGTAACAGTTAATTAATTGCTGCTTTAATAGAAACAAGCTTCAACCATGAAAAAGAATATAGGTGGATATTTAGCATAAACAAAAATATTTTTGTAGAAATTAAAGCAG
>JAYEHA010000370.1:0-1774 GCA_034659335.1 Bacillota bacterium | reverse complement strand
ATAATACATATTTTGAGGGTAGAGAAGAAGTAATTATAAAATTAGTAATTGAGTCTGTTGAGGAAATTCTTAATAAAAATATAGAAGAAGATAAGAATTTAATAAAAGATTTAGTTCGTAAAGGTATTGAACATGCTACTTTTGCTGGATCGATTGTAATAAGAGTTTGTGTAGATGATTATGAAAATGCATTGGCTAATAAATCGAAGATATTGATTTTTTCAAAAAATATTAATAGTATCAAGTTTGTTACTGATTATGCTTTAGTAAAAGGCGAATGTATAATTGAATCAGAAGTTGGCAATATTGATGTTGGTGTGAGTACTCAATTTAAAAAGTTGAAAGAATTATATTACGATCTAATAAAAGATTAATTAATATCTCGTGGGATACCTCGAGGAGGGGAAAATGGAGATTGTTGATAAATGCTTTGATATTTTACATCAAGAAACATTGATTGAATATATTGGTAAAGTTAAAAAAGTTCTTGGCGTAATGATTGAGACACAAGGACCTTTGGTAGAAATGGGGGAAGTTTGTAGGATATATAAACTTCGAACGAATGAATATATTGAAGCAGAGGTTGTTGGATTTGCAGAAGGTTCAGTAATTATGATGCCTTTAGGTAATATGAAAGGTGTGGCGCCGGGGTGTAAAGTGGTTTCGACTAATCATCAATTGGATATTAAGGTTGGTGATGAATTATTAGGGAGAGTATTAGATGGCTTAGGTAATCCACTAGATGGATTGGGTAAGATTAATACTAAAGAACGTTATGAATCTTATAATGAACCGCCAAATCCTTTAGTTAGAAATAGAATAAAATCAGTTTTACCTTTAGGAATTAAAGCTATAGATGGTTTAATTACTGTAGGAAAAGGTCAAAGAATTGGAATTTTTGCCGGTTCTGGCGTTGGAAAGTCAACTCTTATGGGTATGATAGCGCGTAATACGGAAGCGGATGTAAATGTAATAGCGCTTATTGGTGAGAGAGGTCGAGAAGTTCGAGAATTTATTGAAAAAGATTTAGGACCGGAGGGATTAAAAAGATCTGTTTTAGTAGTAGCGACTTCAGATAAACCGGCTTTAGTAAGGGTTAAAGCGGCGCTTTTAGCTACATCGATAGCAGAGTATTTTAGAGATAAGGGTAAAGATGTTGCGCTTATGATGGATTCTTTAACGAGATTTTCAATGGCTCAAAGAGAGATAGGTTTAGCAGTTGGAGAACCGCCGGTATCTAGAGGTTATACTCCGTCAGTATTTGCGGCAATGCCTAAATTACTTGAAAGAGCAGGGAATTCTGATATAGGATCTATTACGGGTCTATATACAGTTTTAGTAGAAGGTGATGATTTTAATGAGCCTATTTCTGATACAGCGAGAGGTATTTTAGATGGACATATTATGTTAACTAGAGAATTAGCTGCAAAAGGCCATTATCCTGCAATTGATGTTTTGCATAGTATTAGTCGTGTTATGCCTGAGATTGTAGATGCTGAACATCTTCAAATTGTGAATCTTATTAAAAGCCATATTGCAACGTATAAAGAGTCTGAAGATTTAATTATTATTGGCGCGTATGAAAAAGGTTCGGATACTAAGATTGATTTAGCAATTGAAAAAAACGATATTTATAATGAATTTCTTACACAATTGATTGAAGAAAAAGCTAAGTATGAAGACGTTGTGAATAGAATTAAAGAAATAGTGAAATAGATAATTTTCTTGTTTTCTTAAGGGGTAAAATATGAAGAAATTTGGTTTTAAGTATGAG
>JAYEHA010000369.1:0-1775 GCA_034659335.1 Bacillota bacterium | reverse complement strand
TCTCTAAAGTAATAAATTTTATGGGTTTAATTTTGGCCCTGAAACTTGCCATAAATCTTCATTTATATAATTACCTATAATATTAAATGCTTCCGTTAAACTTTCTTTATCTGTTGCTATAAAAACAGAATCATTATTAATGTATTGCTCAGTTGGATCATCCGTATTAACAGTTATATCTAATGCTTCAGCTATTTCTTTTATTCCTTCTAAATCCGAAGATCTATTTGAATAACCAATAACAAAATATTTAGCTATATTTAAATTATTTGAATTAGTAACCATATCCCCAATTACTTCTACATAAGGTTTTCTCGCATCACTTGTATTACCATAATCATTTTCATGTACTATGTCACCGTCTCCTAAATAATAGTTCAAAGGACTATCTTCATTAAACGACCACCACCACCAAAAAAGACGCCATTCACCCTCTACAGTAGCTGTATTTGTATTTCCATCTACTAAAACTACCATATAATTTTTTATTTCTTGATTAGAATCTATTTCTGAAGGTGGATTGTTATTAAAATCAAACAATTTATAATAAGCTCTTCTAATACCATCACCAGTATTAGTCATTCCATTTGGATTTAAATCATTTACATCACTCTTTAGTGTATCCTTATCAGTTTTAACTTTATAAAAAATCCCCGGATCATTAGCATTTGTTGAAAAAGGTATCAAAGAAACATATGATTCGGATTCCTCTAATATTGAAAATAATCCTCCATCATCTTTATTTAAAGTATCTTTTAATAATGATACTCTTTGAGGATTGGTTCCATCTAAGTTAGTATAACTGCTACTTCCATCCATAGCCAAATCCATACTGCCTGATTCATCGATTACCATTCCTAATGCAGCAACAGGTCTTTCGCTAATTTCTGGAGTTTCTTCGGTCCTATAAGCAAATGCAACAGATCTTTTAGCAGCATCACCCCAATCAATTATTTGTATTGCATTTAATGCCTCTAATTCAGTTTCAATAGAAAACATCTCTTCAGAATTTCTAGTTCCTTTTAAATTATATTTCAAAAGATTATTTTCATCTATATCAGACACTCTAGAAAATATCATTTCATAGGTAACATTTTCAGGAGCTTCAGCTAAAATTTCCATATCATATATACCCTCAGTAGAACCATCATCTACCCATTTATAATGAACAAACGCATCCTTATCAGGGCTTAATCCTAAATAACTCCATGGTTTTACTAATCCATCTACATCATTACCATTTTCAACAGGCTGAAAATCATCTTCAGTTACTGCAAAACCTACCGTTGAAAAACGAAGTGCTTTATTAATAGTTTCAATTGAATATCTAATAGTAGATTGTTGATTAAATTCCTCAGTAACCACAGTATGAGATTCAAGACCAACACCAAACATCAAATATCCGGTAGCCATCATTATAGAAGCTATCGATATTGCAATAATTAATTCAACTAATGTAATTCCTTTATTATTGTTCATACTACAAGCCTCCTTAATTAGTTATTTTCCCATCTATTTTTACTAAAATTATCCTTTCTAAAATAAAACAAAATACTATCTGTTTCGCTATCATCAATCATACTAGATACAGCTCGTATTTTAATTTCATCTTTTAATACTGTCACTTCAATATCAACAGTTCCAATTGGATTAGCCTTTGGCACATCTAAACCATTGTGATTAATAATAGTTTTAACAGCTTCATCTATTAATCTATCTGCTTTTAATTTATAATTAACATCAGAATCAGCTTGCATTAAAGCAGCATAAGCAAT
>JAYEHA010000368.1:0-1775 GCA_034659335.1 Bacillota bacterium | reverse complement strand
ATGTTATCTCACAGTTTGTGTTTTAGCAACACCGCTCACAACTCTTAGAGCTTTTAATCACTAAACGTAGAGTACGGAACTAGACTAAATATTCCGTAGTACCTATATATTTGTAAGTAACGTAGTCAGTTTAGACATAGGCTAATCAACTAGAGCTTTTTCAAGCTCGCGACTTCAGTCGTGAGTAGTTGACTAATTAATCACCCCTAAAGTCCACACTGTTACAAGAGATATTATTATAGCTAAAAAAATACTTAATCCATTTCTAGCTAATGCAAATTTAATTCCAAACGTTTCTTTTTCAGCAGGTATTTGAACAAAACCAACAGTAACCCAAGCAACAAGAAAAGACGTAACAGCAAACAAACTTACTCCACTATTTAACATTTCGTTACCAATAATATAACTACTAATTGAATTTCCTGCCAAAATACTACCTACTAATGCTCCCAAAGTAGTATCTATAAACGCATTTTGCGTAAAAATACTCGCTATTCTTTCAAATGAAATAAATGATTTAACTAATCCTATTAAAAAAACAATACCAAACATCATAGGAAGTGCATTAGACATTCCTTTTACTGATTTAAAAAACACTTTTTTTATTGATTTCTTTTTTTCCATAAATTCTCCTTCAAATTAACATATACCCATAATAACACGGAAAACTTTTTTTTACAAATAAAAAATCTCCTATTTTCAAGGAGACTTAATTATTAAACATTTGAATAAATACACTATTATTAGTTATCTATTACTTATGATCTTTTAACAAAGTAGGTTTGCTAAAATAAAACCCTTGGATATCTATATTTCCTTTTTCTAAAATATATTTCACATTTTCTTCTGTTTCTGCACCTTCAGCAATTAACTTGAACCCTAATCGTTTTGAAAGTTCCGTGATAATATCAACTAAAACTTTAGAATACTCATCATGCGGTAAGTTTTTAATAAATGTTCTATCAATTTTCACAACGTCAAATTTAAATTCATTTAAATAAGAAAGGGATGAATAACCTGTTCCAAAATCATCAAGGGCAATCTTAAATCCTTTATTCCGAGCATATTCCATAAATTTATTCATAACAGTCATATTTTTAATCAAAGTATTCTCAGTAATTTCAAACCTGATTGCATTTGTATCAAGCCCATTAGATAACAATCGATTATATACGGATTCAACAAAATTTTCATCTAATAACTGTTTAGGCGAAAGATTAACAGAAACATAAAATTTTTCTCCATATTTAGCTCTTAAAATAGGAATATCCTCAACAACCTTATCAATCAGTATCATTGTAAATAAGTCAATTCTATTCATTTTTTCAACAAGCGGAATAAAAACAATAGGTGATAATATACTTCCATCTTCATTTATCCACCTTGCTAAAGCTTCAGCACCAATAAAATCTTCTTCTTTTCCCGAATAAATAAATTGATATGCCGGATAAATCATATCGAATGAACTAGTTTCATTAACAATAACTTTTAATTTTTCATATTCATTAAAATATTTTTCAACATCGCTATTATATTTTACTGCATAACCTAAATTCATATTATTCATATAATGTGATGCTTTAAATGCTTTTTCAATTTGATTTCTAACATTTTCTTTTACTTTGCAATTACCATCAAAATACCCAACAGAAAACGAATCTCCATCAATCATCTTATTATCAAGATCAGAATAATTAAAAGATGATAATGTAATATCAATGTACTTATCTATTAATTGTTCGTTATCATAACCACTAATTACTACAATCATTTCT
>JAYEHA010000367.1:0-9271 GCA_034659335.1 Bacillota bacterium | reverse complement strand
ATTTCTTTCAATAATTTTAACTTTTTTATTAAACATTTTGCACCTCATTTAAAATATTTTTAAAATTATTTATTAGTTTTTCTATAGTTCCATTATTTTCAATTACAATATCAGCTTTTTTTCTTTTTTCATCTAACGGCATCTGAAAAGAAATAATATTTTCAGCTTCTAAAGTAGTAATATTATCTCTTTTTTTCAATCTGTTAATTTGGTTGTTAATTGATGATGAAATAAGCCAATTGCTATTAGTTAGTATATCCAATCCCATTTCAAATAGTAATGGACAATCTAAAAACACTATTTCTATATCATTTTGATTTAAATAATAAGCAATCTTATTTTTAATTTCAGAAATTATTAATGGATGAGTAATCTTATTTAATTTATTTAATTCTTCTTTATCATTAAATACGATAGCTCTTAATTTCTTCCGATTAAGAGTTTTATCTCTATTTATTACATTTTTGCTAAATATTTCTTCAATCTTTTTTATTCCAACTGAATCAACTTCAACAACTTCTCTAGCTATCTTATCCGCATCAATAACAATATAACCTTCAGCTATTAAATAATTAGTTATAGTTGATTTACCTGATGCAATTCCTCCTGTTATACCAATAACATTCAAACTATTTTGTTTCATACCAACTACTACCTTCATTCATATCGATGACTAAAGGGACAATTAATTTATACGCATTTTCCATCGAATTTTTTAAAATTTCTTTAACTTTATCCATTTCCTCAGGTACAACATCAATAATTAGTTCATCATGTATTTGTAAAATTAATTTTGATTTCAACTTTGCTTCTCTTAATTCATTATCTGTACGTATCATTGCAATCTTAATAATATCTGCTGCTGACCCCTGAATCGGAGTATTTTTAGCAGTTCTCTCAGCAAATTGACGTTTAAAGAAATTTTTATCATTAATTCCACTAATAAATCTCTTTCTATTCATTAAAGTTGTAACAAAATAATCTTCTTTACAATTAACAATTATATTATCCATATAATCTTTGACGCCTGAATAATTTTCTAGATAAGTATCAATATATGATTGCGCTTCTTTTCTTGAAATTTTTAACTCTTCTGATAATCCATGATCGCTCATACCATATACTATTCCAAAGTTAACAGTTTTTGCAGCACTTCTTTCTTCTTTTGTTATATCATCAATATTTTTATTAAATACTTGAGATGCTGTTAACTCATGTATATCAATATCATTTTGATATGCATAAACTAATTTTTCATCTTTTGACATATGGGCAAGTACTCTTAATTCAATTTGTGAATAATCAGCACCTAATAAAATATTTCCATCTGAAGGAATAAATACTTTCCTAATTTTTCTTCCAAATGGTAATCTCACAGGAATATTTTGCAAATTAGGATTTGAAGAACTTAGTCTTCCTGTAACAGTTACAGTTTGATTTAATGATGTATGAATACGATTAGAGGTTTCATTAATAACATCAAAGAGTCCATCAATATATGTCGATTTAAGTTTTTGATATGTTCTATATTCAATAACTAAAGGTATAATAGGATGCTTATTCATTAATTTTTCAAGTATTGAATGAGTTGTAGAATAACCAGTCTTTGTTTTCTTAATAGGTGTTAACCCTAATTCTTCGAATAAAATTATTCCTAATTGCTTTGGAGAATTAATATTAAATTCTGCTTCAGTTAGAGAAAATATCTCTTTTTTTAAAGAATCTACTTTTTCAGTTAATATAATATCCAACTCTTTTAAATACTCTTTGTCAATATTAAATCCTTCAAATTGAATCCTAGCAAGTGTTGTTATTAAAGGAATTTCAATCTCATTAAAAAGGTTTAATTCTCCTACTTCATCCAACTCTTCATATAAATTTTTTCTTAATTTATATGAATAATACGAATAATTTAAACAATAACTTCTTAGTTGTTCTTTCTTAATATCATTAAATTTTTTCTTTTTCTTTCCCTTTCCTAACAATTCTTCTTCTGTAATAATTGAAGAAGTATAACACTCCATTACAGAATTAGATAATAAATACTCCTTAGAAGATGGTTCAATTAAATATTTTGCAATATACGAATCAAATTCAATACCTGCTAAGTCAATGCCATATCGAAGTAATATTAAAACATCTGATTTCACGAAAAATCCAATTTTTTTAATACTTTCATTTTCAAATATTTCTTTAAGATCAAGTATATTATTATTATCCTTTTGAAAATCAATAAAATAACTATTATTCTTAGTAGTTATAGCTAAACATATAGCTTCATTAATTTTAATATCTACATCATCATAAAGAATTTTAAAAGCAAATTCATTAATATCTTTCATCTCATTAATTAATTCTTTAGTTGAAATTTCAATAGATTCAATATTTACTTTAATCAATTCTGTAGAATCATAATTTTTAAGTCTTGTAATAATACTCTTTAAATCATATTCTTTTAATAAATCAATTACTTTATCTAACTCAGGTTTTTTAATTAAAAGTTCTTCAATATTAAATTCAATAGGCACATTTTTTACTATTGTCGCAAGTTTTTTACTTAAAATTGCAATTTCTCGATTATCTATAATTTTGTTTTTAATTCTAACAGAATCTATTTCCTCACATCTTAAAACAACTTCTTCTACAGTATTAAACTGTTTTAATAATTTACGTGCTGTTTTATCTCCTATACCCGGAACACCAGGAATATTATCTGAAGTATCACCACATAATCCCTTGTAATCTGGTACATATTCTGGCTTCACACCAAACTCTTCAATTACATCATCTATTCTATATTGTTTTAAATTTGATATTCCTTTTTTAGTATATAAAACTGTTATATTATCAGTAACTAATTGTAAAATATCTTTATCACCGGATATTATGAAGACTTCCATATCTTCATTGCCACAAATAGTAGAAACTGTACCTAATAAATCATCTGCTTCAAAACCTGTTAATTCCATGCGATTAATTCCTAAAGAATCTAAAATCTCTTTTATTATTGGCATTTGCTGTACTAACTCTTCTGGCATTCCTTTTCTTGTACCTTTATATTCACTATATTGAATATGTCTAAATGTTTTTGCTTTAACATCAAAAGCAATACTTAAATAATCAGGATCAAAATCATCTAACATTTTAAAAAACATATTAAAAAAACCATAAACTGCATTAGTATGAATTCCATCTTTATTTACTAAATCTGGAACTCCATAAAATGCCCTATTAATTAAACTATTACCATCTACAATTATTACCCGCTTTTTTTCCATATAAACCCCTTTATTTAAAATTATTTACTTCTATTATATACTAAAATTGATCAAAAAAATAAAAAAAGTGCATTTTTGCACTATGGTGCGAGAGATGGGAATCGAACCCACACGTCCTATGAACACATGGCCCTCAACCATGCCTGTCTGCCAATTTCAGCACTCTCGCATATTTTTATATTATATAATAATAATAATGAGATTTCAATTGGAATCTCATTATTAAATCTAATTAAACATTTTTACTATTTTTTTATAATTTTCACCATACAATATTTCTAAAGTTTTATACTCATTCTGCCCACTTTTTTTAAATTTAATATTGTGGCTATTACCATCTCTTTCAGTATCATAATACTCAAAATTCTCATTCATAATTTTTTTAATAAAAGTCATAGAATTCGTTAGTTCATGCTCAACTTCTTTTAATTCAGATAAATAATCCTCTCTTGACTTTTCACTATGAATCTTTCCATTCCGGTTTTGATAATAATTATTTTGCATAAACTCTCCTTTCAATTTTATAAAAATACCTATTATACTTATACCCAAAAAATGAAAATTCAATAATATATTTAGTATTATTATAAATAAATTTTATTTCGGATATTTCATTTGATTTTTTTTAATATCTTTTAAAACTTCATCTAAATATTTTTTGCTATAATATTTCGCCATCGACAGATTCATGTCTTGATAATTACCACATTCTTTAGCGGTTGCTCCAGGAATATCACCGTTAAAATTACAAATATATTCAAATACATCTTTTAAAATCTCTACAATAAAATCCATTTCATTATCGCCCATTAATATTAAATAAAACCCTGTTCTACATCCCATAGGCCCAAAATATATTACACTATCTTTTATTAAATCATTATTCCTTAAATAAGTAGCTCCAATATGCTCAATAGCATGTATTGTAGCTGTATTCATCACAGGCTCCAAATTTGGTCTTGTAATTCTAATATCATAAGTTGTAATAGTATTATTAAAAAAATCATCTTTTCTCGATACATAAATACCTGGTGCTAATTTAAGGTGATTTATTGAAAAACTTTCGATTCTTTTCATTTTTTTACTCCTCTCATAATCAAAAATCAATTTTTCTTTATCTTTTCTTTTTAACTTTTTTATACTACATTCCCTAATCATTGCCTCAGAAGAAGTACTATATTTTTCTATATAAACTAATTTGACAGGAAGCCGCATTCTAGTATACTTAGCGCCTTTCCCACTATTATGTTTTTTAATTCTTTTTTCAATGTTATTAGTCCAACCAGTATATAACGTATTATCGCTACACTTTAAAATATAAGTATAATTCATTCTATCCCTCACTTTTATTAAGTGTCTTAGCATTATAACTTCTTAATTTTTGCTCATATCTTAACTCTCTCTTTATATTGTTTTATTATTTAATCATAGCAAGCAATTTTTGAAGTGATTTTTCACTAATACTTCTCTCTGGAACTCCTAGTTTTCTACTTGGAGTAAAACTACCATGATAATCAGATCCACTCATTATTAATAATCCGTTTTCTTTGCAATATTCAGTATAATATAATGCTTCAGATTGATCATTATAATATGGACTATAACATTCAATTCCATCTATACCAAGTAATTTAAAATAATCTAAAAAGTCTTTACTTAATTGCTCACCTTTAAAGTATGCAGGTGGATGTGCAAGTACTACTAAAAGTCCCAACTCCTTTAAAGTAGGAAGTATTTCTTTAGGTTGTTTGAATAGAAACGGAATCCCAGATTCTCTAATAAGAGCAATAATTTCTTGAATTGTAGAAACTATTCCTTTTTCTTTCAAGTAACTGAAAGCTTTCCATCCACCTTCTTTTGGATCTCTTTTATAGCTTTTATACTCCTCTAATTCAAATTTAAATTTATTTGAAACAAAAGCCATATATTTATCTTCAAATTGACCTCTAAGGATTCTATTTTCATTAATTACTTTCATAATTCCTTCATTTTTGGAGTTAATTTTACTACTATAAGTAAGAAGATGAATTTCTTTTCCCATATATGTTACAGATAATTCAACTCCTGGTATGAAAATCACATCACTATCTTTTGTAAGTTCAATCATTTCATCGATATTAGCGATTGTGTCATGGTCTGTAATACTAAAAACTTTTATATTCTTTTTATTTATTTCATTTAACAATTCTTGTGGATTTAATGTTCCATCAGAAGCTGTAGTATGCATATGTGTATCAATTCTATATTTCATATTTCCCTACTTTCATTATACTTGATTATTTAGCTGGATTTTGAACTATTCCAACAAATAAATTAGAATTTGATTTATTATCTTTAATTATAAAAACAAACGGTTTATTGCAATTCATCAATATAGGCTCATTAGGTTTATCTGGACAACTTTCTTCAACCATTTCAATAACAGTTACTGCTGCTGCCTCAGTCCCTTCTTCATCAACC
Source organism: Bacillota bacterium (assembly GCA_034659335.1). Classification (GTDB taxonomy): domain Bacteria; phylum Bacillota; class Clostridia; order Peptostreptococcales; family Acidaminobacteraceae; genus HSG29. Next base: position 3,533 of record JAYEHA010000367.1, on the reverse strand, counting down.
TCTATAGTTGTGTTTTGAAAAACCTTTGAAACTTTAACTCTTGTATCATTAGTAGTTTCCATCATACTATCAAATTCAGCAGTATCAAATTCAAAAGCTGAAGTCATACCCAACACTTTTAAAATATCTTTCAAATCATTATTAGAATCATACTTGAATTTAGGAAAATATAAATTAACTAATTTATATTCATTAGATTTATCTATAGTTTTTAATAGTTCATTATTATCATTTTTTAAAAACTGATTAATACTTGTTTTTGGTAAAATAACCTTCATCGATACATCTGAATAATTTAACGATACCATTTGTACATTCTCATCTTCATAGTAATTATTTCTCTCTACTTGATGCATCATATCTACTTTAACTGTATCTCCATCAGATAAATTAAAATCAGCTTTTTGAGTAAGTTCTTTATCAAATTCATTTCTCCATGTTCCATTAAAATACAATGTATTTATTAAATAGGCAATTACATCGCTATCTATTTCTTTTAAAGTATCTTTTAATAAACCATTAGTTTTATCTTCAATCCACTTATTGATATCATTTTTAGTTTTAATATCTTTAAAATCTACAGAAAATATATCTCCATCATAACTTGATTTAACTGTTTTTAAATAACCCTCTTTAACTATTAAATCCATATTTTTAAACCAAAATGAATTAGCCATGTATATTGTTGATTTGTTTTTAAACTCACTATTAGAAACTTGATTATAATAATTAATTAGATGATTATAAGTTTCGTTTAAATTATCATCATTCTCAATATTCATAACACTTAGTATTTCACTTTTAGTATCACCATCCACACCATTTTCAAGCATAGATAAAGCACTTGTTAAACTAACTGGTGAAAAAAGAATATTTGCATTATTATCCTTTTCATAAAGCATATTTAATATATCAAAACCTATTTCATTTATTCCTGAAATAATTTCCTCATTAAACTCATATATACGATCAACTTTCGCTTCTTCAAATGTTTCTTTTACAGTTAAACTCTCATTTTGTTTGCTATCATTAATAGTACATGATGTTATGAATAGACTTATTATAAATAATACAAATAAAATTGTTTTTCTCATAAAACCTCCTAAATTACTTCTTCTAAATTAACTCACTAATTTTATCAATAAAAAAGTTCTCAATCATAACTCCATCTTATGGTATAATATTTGAGGAGGTTTTTATGGAAAAAAAGAAATTTATTATTATTTATTCACTCTTTTTAGTAATTTCACTTTATTTTGTAGATCAAATTTTAGAAATCAACTATTTTCTAAAAGTGCTTTTTAAAATAATTTTAATACTATTATCGTTTATTATCGGTAAACAATATAATCTTTCTTTTAAATTTTTAAAATTTAAGCATATTAAAAATTATAAAATAGGATTATTAATATCACTATTTACTTTTTTTATTATCTTTATCGGATTTATGATTTTGAAAGAATTTATGGATCTAACAATATTAAAAAACGAATTCCTTAATAAATATCAACTAGATGGATTTAAATTTTTTATTGCATCCTTTTACTTAATTTTTATTAATTCATTTATTGAAGAATATTTTTTCAGAGGATTTATTTTCTTAAATCTTGAAAATAAAAAGTTTTCAAATCTTTTTTCATCTTTTATATTTGCTATTTATCATATTTCAAACTTCCAAAATTGGTTTACTAATTACTTTATGTTAATTATTCCTTTAATAGGATTAATAATTGGAGGTATGATATTTAACTATCTTTCAACAATTAATAAAGATATTTATAATTCTTATATTCCACATATGCTAGCTGATTTATCAATCGTTATTATTGGATATTTCTTAATTATATATTAATTTATTCATTATAATTATTTTCTTCTAGCCATTTTGAAATTGGCCGCACAATTTTTTTTATCGTACCATCTTCAAAAGGATTATTTAAATTTCCTACTTTCAATAAATCTAAAAACGATTTACTCCCTCCTGCTTTACACAATTCTAAATAATCAGACCAAGTTTTATCTCTATCCTCATTAGCCTTATTAAAAAATTCAAATGCACATATTTGAGCTAAAGTATAATCAATATAATAAAATGGATCTGTAAATATATGACCTTGTCTAAACCAGAATCCACCATTATTTAAAAAATCATTTTCTCCATAATCTTTATTAGGCATATATTTTTTTTCGATTTCTCTCCATTTTCTTTTTCTTTCATTTGGAGATATATTTGGATTTTTATATATATAATGTTGAAATTCATCAACTGTTACTCCATACGGGATAAATAATAATGCTCCACTTAAGTGAGAAAATTTATATTTTTTTGTATCTTCTTTAAAAAAGCTTTCCATCCAAGGCCAAGTTAAAAATTCCATACTCATAGAATGTATTTCACAAGCCTCTAAAGTTGGCCATGTATATTCAGGCAATTCATAATTTCTACTCATATATACTTGAAATGCATGTCCTGCTTCATGAGTTAATACATCAATGTCACCAGAAGTTCCATTAAAATTAGAAAAAATAAACGGCGCTTTTTTCTCATTAATAAATGTACAATATCCTCCACCACTTTTTCCTTTTTTTGATTCTAAATCTAAAAGCTCACGATCCAACATAAAATTAAAAAACTCATTAGTTTCTTTAGATAATTCACTATACATTTTTTTACCATTTTCAAGAATCCACTCTGAATTACCTTTTGGCATAGCATTTCCAGACAAGTAATTTAATGGTTCATCATAATACATAAAAGAATCAAATTTTAACCGTTTAGCTTGCTTTTTTCGTAAATTTGAATAAATAGGTACAATCTCATTAAAAACTTGCAATCTATAATTTTCAACCATTACATTATCATAATCAGTTCTTCCAAGTCTATCATATGCTAATTTAATAAAATTATCATAACCAAGTTTTATAGCAATTTTATGACGCAATTTTACTAATTTATCATAAATTTCATCAAATTCTTTTTCATTATCAATAAAAAATTTTGTAACAAGCTTTTGTGATTTAATCCTAATATCACGATTTACAGATTGAGTAAATGGTACCATTTGAGATAAATTTCTTTCCTCACCATCAAATAATATTTTCGCTGAAGCTCTTAATTTTCTATAACTTGTATTAAGTTTATTCTCATTTTGCAAATCAACTATTACATCATCACTAAATGTTTTTAGATTAACATCAATTAGATTAAAAAAATGTTTACCATATTTTTCTTCAAGCTTACTACGAAATTTTGACTTAATAATTGTTTTATAATATTTATTAATTAAACTTTCATATATTGGTGATATTTCATCCATATATTCGTTTTCTTTTTCGTAAAATACATCAGTTGTATTCATTGAATATCTTATTGATACAATTACATGCATAGTTTCAAAATGATTCCTCACACTATTAACCCTATTAATAATATCTATTTCTTGTTCAAAGGTATTTGATTGTTCAAATTCTAACAATAAACCCAAAATATCTTTCTCCATTTTTTCTATATCAATTTTTTCATATACATAATC
>JAYEHA010000366.1:0-1778 GCA_034659335.1 Bacillota bacterium | reverse complement strand
GTAGAGTACGGAACTAGACTAAATATTCCGTAGTACCTATATATTTGCAAGTAACGTAGTCAACGAAGACTTAGGCTAATCAACTAGAGCTTTTTCAAGCTCGCGACTTCAGTCGTGAGTAGTTGACAGTCCCATCTCCAATAAATGATTAAAACTTATCATATACTTTTTTAAAAACTTCTACAATTACTGGCGAAAATTGTGTTCCAGAATTCTTAATAATCTCATTAACAGCATATTCTTTTGTAAATTTTTTCCTATATGGCCTATCTGAAGTCATAGCATCATAAGCATCTGCAACACTAATAATTTGAGAAATAACAGGTATTTCATCTTTTCCAATTCCACTTGGATAACCTTTACCATCCCATCTTTCATGATGAAATAAAATATGCCAAGCAATTTTATTTAAACTTTCTGATTCACTTAAAATATCGTATCCTTTTTTAGGATGAGTTTTCAAAATATTAAACTCGCTATCGCTGAGTTTACCAGTTTTATTTAATATTTCAATTGGTATAAGCGCTTTACCAATATCATGAAGTATCCCTGTAACAAAAATATCTGAAACTTCAGAAGAATCAAATTTCATTTCTTTTGCAATTATTCTCGAATAATTCGCTACATTGGTTGAATGATTTTTAGTATATTCATCATGTATATTTAATACATTAACAACTATTTTTACTGTTTCCTGTAATAAATTATCTTTTAAATATTGATATTTACTATTTATAAAATAATCATTAATCAACTGTGATATTCCATGAAGTATTTGTCCATTTGAATTACTAAATTTTTTATTACTGTCTATATCTGTTTCTAAAGAAAGACCACCAATTAATTCGCCTTCAAAATGTAAACCAATTAATATAGCTTGTTTTGTTTTTTTAATAGCATTTAAAAATTTCTTTTCATCGCCCTCAGTCATATTATTCATTGAACTTTCTTCAACATAATCAACAATCTTAAAAGTATCCGCCGTTACGGAAAAAATATCTTTATTTAATTTTAACTCATTTAAAGCATCCTTATTATGCCCAATACAATGAGCAAAGTGAATCTCATCATTTTTATAAACATATATACTACCATAATCTGCTTCTTCTATTAAATTATAAACTACATTAAAAAGCTCTTTAAGAAATTCATCCTCAGTTAACGTTCTTTTTAATTTCACTTCTCCTACCGTTTCAATAAGCAAATTAAATTTATCGACTGTAGTATTAAGCTCCATATTAATACTGTTAATAACTTGACTATATGCTTCTAATTGCTGCATAGATGCAGATAGCTCTTCATTCTTATTATCAATATCAATCTTACTAGATACTAATTCTGTAATATTATAAGAAATACCTAAAGAATAATATTTATCATTATATAATTTTACAGGTTTTTTAATTGTTTTAAAAAACAATTCATTATTATCAACTATTACTTTTTCTTGAGGTATTATTTTTATTTTTCTATTATTAATAACATCAATATCTTCTTCTCTAAATTGTTTTACTTCTTCTTTAGAAAATATAGTAACATCATTTTTATTAATAAGCTCTTTATATTCTACATTTAAAAAATCTAGATGTGCTTTATTTGCAAATATAACATTACCATCAACATCTCTAACATAGACTTGCGATGGCATTGTATCAACTATTATTTTAAATATATCCTTTGAAATAACATTTACTTTTTTTTCATATAAAAATAAACTTAATAAAAAGAAAATAATAATAAAGATCCCAAATATTAATAATATTAAAAAATCAATTTCA
>JAYEHA010000365.1:0-1779 GCA_034659335.1 Bacillota bacterium | reverse complement strand
ATAAAAGCCATTTAAAATTTTTGAAACCTCTCCTCGTGTGATTTCTCTCTTTGGTGTCAATGTAGCATTAGCATTTCCATCAATTAACCCTAAATTATGAGCAATGATGATTGATTCTTTATATGCTTCATCTATCTGTTCAAAATCTGTAAAATCTCCTTTATAAACTTTTAACTCTTCATCCATTGGTATTTCAAGAACATTTAAAGTTCTAATGATTAAATGTATTATTTTTTCGCGATTAGGATAATTCTCTGGTGTAATTTTTATTGATGAATCTTCTTCACTTATAACACCTAATTTTTTTGCTTGTTTTAAATATATAGAATACCACTGATCTTCATTACCTTCTTCTAAACTTATGTTATTGAATTCTAGCTTTTCAGGTTCTTTAACAGTTACAACCATTAACAATTTTATTATTTCATTTTCTTTAATGTAACCATCTGGTTCAAAATTTTCTTCTGTTCTTCCATTAATAATATTCCGTTCAGCAAAAAAGTTAACATATTTTTTTGACCAATGGTTTTCTACATCTTGAAAACTTTTATTAACAGTTACTATTGCAATAGGCTTAGTGATTAAACCTTTTGCGTGGAGCTTTTCTTTTAAAGTATACCTTACTTCGTCACTTTGTTCATCTACCTCTTTTGGTATTAAACCAATATTTGTCCCAGATTCTAAAGAATCTTCCACCTGTGATGTATCTTCATTTGATATTCTATATTTATCATTTAGCACTTGAATTTGTTCTTTCGCATAACCTTGATCTTCCATAATTGCATAATCAATTAATTTTAAACGATCACTTTTATCCCATGTCTTGAGATTTTTTAAATTTGCCTTGACATCTGCTTCGGTTATCCCTAAGCTGTTCATTTTATCTAAATCTTCTTGTCGTATACTTTCATTGAAATTATTTATTAAATAATCAATGTTATCATCAGATCCAAAAAAATAATTAAAGACATCTATATAAAAGTCTTTTTTACCTTCATCAGCTTGTCTTATTTGATCAAAAATAAAATTCATTTGATCTAAATCAATTATTTCAGCATATACTATATTTGGTAGTACCAATAGTAATGCTATAAAAATAATTATTATTCTCTTTCCCATTAAGTGCCTCCTGTATATTCTTTAAATTTTAATAAAATCCATTCTTTTTCTTCTTCAGTAAAATGATCATGAAATAGTTCTAAAGCTTCTACTTTTTCTTCTTGAGTAAATCCATCATTAGATAAATCCATTAAGCGTTTAATTTCTGAAGGGGTTAGTCTTTTCATAACCAAACTTATAGCTGTTGCTTTATCTGTAATAGTAACTTCATCCTTTGCAGATTCAACAACGTCACCAGATAAAGCTTCTTCATCTGCTGATGCTTCATCTGTATCTGTTAACTCTTCTTTATCTTCTTCTATTTGTGATGAATTCTCTGTAGTATTCTCTTGTTCTTTTTTTGAAAAATCAACTGGCTCCGACTCACCTTGTATCTTTTCACTATCCTTTTCTACATCTTCCTCATCAGAAGCTTCAGAACTGTCTATATTAGACGAAACATTCTCTGAATTAGTATTAGATGACTCTAAATTATCATTATCTATTGTACCTTCTTCTATTTCCTTCGAATGAACATTATCTCTTTCATCTGTGTTTTCAATAATTTCTGTTTCTTGTTCTTGTTCAATTGACTCATTATCTTCTAAAGGGTGGACTTCTTTAGTGTTAATATCACCAACTAATTTATTCATATAATTATTCCCTAGAAAAATTATAATT
>JAYEHA010000364.1:0-9313 GCA_034659335.1 Bacillota bacterium | reverse complement strand
GGAAATATAAAGAAAATACAAAGAAGAGAATTTTTTAGAATAAATATAATTAAAAATTTAATTATTAAAGAACCTATTGATGAGGAATTTAAAAATTCACTTAAAATGATTGACTTAAGAGATAAAATTAAATTTAAAACAGTTACGTATTCTTTAAAAGATATAAGTGGTGGTGGTCTTGGTTTTTATTCTGGAGATAAGCTTAAATTAGGGACTATATTGATTGCGAATTTAACTTTAGGGTTAAAGAACGTTGAAGTTTTAGGTGAAATTGTAAGGGTCGTTGATATTGGTGATTCTGAAACTAAGTATTTAATTGGAGTTCGTTATTTGCATTTAACACCTCAAAAAAGAAGTATAATTATTAATTTCATTTTTGAGAAGCAAAGGCAACTAAGACAAAAAGGACTGATTTAAATGATTAAAGTATTAATTGTTGATGATTCGGCTTTTATGAGGAAATTGATAGAAGATATTGTTAATTCTTCTGATAAACTGAAAGTCGTGGGGAAAGCTAAAAACGGGCAAGAAGCTTTAGTGCAATTAGAAAAATTAAAGCCTGATGTAATAACTATGGATGTTGAAATGCCAGTAATGAATGGGCAGGTTGCATTAGAAATAATTATGAAAAATAATCCTATTCCAGTAGTTATGTTGAGCGCAGTAACAAAAAAAGGTGCTGATGCTACTTTAATGGCATTAGAAGCGGGAGCTGTTGATTTTATTACAAAGCCTGAGAGTATTTTTAAAGTTAAAGATGAAAGTGTTAAAAATGATATTATTGAAAAAATAATTGTAGCTTCTAAAGTTGATATAAAAAAATATAAACCGATTAGTACGCTTGGTAAAAATAAAATTGAAAAAACGAAGTTTTTAAGAAGTAAGAAATTTTCTAAAATTATATTGATTGGAACATCAACTGGAGGACCGAGAGCTTTACAGCAGGTAATTCCTAAGATTCCTGGAGATATTAATGCTCCAATATTAGTGGTGCAACATATGCCACCTGGGTTTACTAAATCATTATCTGAAAGATTGGATAATGTATCGGAAGTTTCTGTAAGGGAAGCGGAAGGAAATGAGGAGTTGCTTCCAGGATGTGTATATATTGCTCCTGGAGATAAACACTTAAAAGTTAAGAAGGTAGGTGGAAAATTTTTCACTTATTTAGATGATGGGGAACTTGTTTCAGGACATAAACCATCAGTAGATGCATTATTTAATTCAGTTAATCAAATGAATGTTTCAAATGTTATTGCAGTTATTATGACGGGAATGGGAAAAGATGGTGCAAAAGAAATTAAGAAATTGAAAGAAAATAGAAATTATACTATTGCTCAGGATGAAGAAAGTTGTGTTGTTTTTGGAATGCCTAAAAGCGCAATAGAGATAAATGCTATTACAGAAGTTGTTGGATTATGTGATATTGCTGATTCAATTGTTAAAGCTATGGAGGTGTAATTATGGATATGAATCAATACTTAGAAATATTTATCGATGAATCAAAAGAACATTTGCAGGAAATGAATCAGATATTACTAGATTTAGAAAATCAACCTGATAATTTAGAATTGCTTGATGCTATATTTAGAATTGCTCATACTATTAAAGGTATGGCAGGTACCATGGGTTATACAAGAATAACAAATTTGACTCACAAAATGGAAAGTGTTATGCATGAGGTAAGAAGTGGTAAAGTTAAAGTTAATGAAGAAATAGTTGATATTTTATTTGAATGTTTTGATGCCTTGGAAGAATACACTGAAAATTTGGTAGCTAATGGCGAAGAGGGGCTATTAGATACAGAGGAATTGATTAAGAAATTAGCTTCAATACTTGAAAGTGATAATAAGTCTATTAGTGCTGAAAATGAAGTGGAAGTAGTTGTTGAAAAAGAGAATTCGGAGCATAAATTTGAAATTAAATTTGATGATACTTTAAAGAAACTTGTAAATGAAGCATTCCATACAGATACAAATATTTTTAAGGTAGATGTTATTCTTGACGAAAATTGTATGTTAAAAGCAGCTAGATCATTTATAGTATTTAATAAATTAGAGGATTTGGGTGAAATCATTGCTTCATATCCAGAGGCTGAGTTAATTGAAGATGAAAAATTTGATTTGAATTTTCAACTTCTTTATTTTACTAAAATGGATCAAAAAACACTTCATAATGAAATTATGAACATTTCTGAAATTCACGAAGTAATTATTGAAGAAGTTGATGAGAAGTTTGAAGTAGAGGCTATAGAAAGTAAAGTTGAGATTAAAGAAGTTAAAGCTGATAAAAAAGTAGTGAAAACTGTTGCTGAGAAAAAAGAGAAAAAACAGAAAAAAAATGTTTCAAAGACTGTTAGAGTTGATATTGAAAGATTAGATAATTTGATGAATCTTGTAAGTGAGCTTATAATAATTAAAACTAGGTTAGAAGATGATAAAGACAGTAGTGAGAGAAAAGCAAGTGATATGCATGAAACTATAGAATATTTAGAAAGAATAACTACTAGTTTACATGATGCTGTTATGAAGGTTCGAATGGTACCGGTTGAAACTACTTTTAATAGATTTCCAAGAATGGTAAGAGATTTATCTAAGGAATTGGGAAAAGGAATTAACTTAGTTATGAGTGGTGAGGATACTGAAGTTGATAGAACTGTTATCGATGAAATTGGGGATCCATTAATTCATTTAATTAGAAATTCTATTGATCATGGTGTTGAAGAAAAAGCTAAAAGAATTGCTGTTGGGAAGGATGAAACTGGCACTGTAGCTTTAAGAGCATATCCGGATGGGAATACAGTTGTGATTGAAGTTGAAGATGATGGCGCGGGTATTGATAGAGATAATATTATAAAAATTGCAATTAAAAATGAAGTGGTGACAGAAAGTGAAGCTCAAAATTTATCGGATAAGGAAGCAATAAATTTATTGTTTAGAGCTGGTTTTTCTACAGCAGAAGCTGTTACTGATTTGTCTGGAAGAGGTGTAGGCTTAGATGTGGTTAAATCTAGAATCGAATCTTTAAATGGAACTGTAGAAGTAGATTCTGAGTTAGGAAAAGGAAGTAAATTTATTATTAGATTGCCTTTAACTCTTGCAATCATTCAAGCTTTAATGATAAAATTAAAAGAAGAGAAATATGCTATACCACTTAATAATATTAAAGAAATTTCAACAATAAATAGTGAAAAAATTTCTATGATTCAAGATCAAGAAGTTGTTTTATATAGAGGTAAAACGCTTCCGTTAATAAGACTTGGAGCGATATTAGATACAAAAAAATATGAAAAAAATATTGGTGATATGTTAGTTGTTATTATTAAAAAAGGTGAACAAGAAGCAGGAATTGTTGTAGATGAACTAGTCGGGCAACAAGAAATTGTTATTAAATCTTTAGGGAAATATTTAAAAGGTATTAATATGATTGCTGGAGCTACAATTTTGGGTAATGGAGGAGTTGCACTTATAGTTGATTCAAATCAATTGTTTTAAAGGAGGGGTAATATGGAAGAAATAATAGAATATGTCATTTTTAAAATAGAAAATGAATATTATGGATTAAATATTAAATTTGTTGAGAATATTGAAAAAGCTCAAGCGATTACAAGAGTTCCGTTTGCTGAGTCTTATATTGAAGGTGTGATTAATTTAAGAGGAAATATTATTCCAGTAGTTGATTTAAGGATAAAATTTGACTTAGAAAAAAAAGAAATGACAAAAGATTCTAGAATTATTATTATTAATTTTGATAATTATCATATTGGATTAGTGGTTGATTCATCTTCTGAAGTTGTGCAACTTAACAAAGAAAACATTGAATCTGCTCCTAGAATTGGAAATTTGGTAAGAAATGATTTTATTAAAGAGGTTGGTAAAGATAATGAAAGAATTATTATGTTACTAGATATAAAGAAAATATTGGATGTTGTAGAAATAGAAAATAAGTAGGTGAAAAATGACTCGTTCAGTTGAATCATTAAACAATATAATTATTGATGTTTTGCGTGAAATTGGAAATATTGGTGCAGGAAATGCAACGACATCTCTTGCTAAAATGCTAGATAAAAAAATTGATATGGGTGTTCCTCAAGTTAGAATTTTAGAGTTTAAAGAAGTTCCAATGTTAATTGGGGGGGAAGAAAATTTAGTTATTGGTGTATATTTTAATTTAGAAGGAGATTTAACAGGTTCATTTATGTTTTTGCTTGATAAGGAGTCGGCATTATCTTTATTAAACATGATGATGCCAATGGAATTTACTGACTTTGATGAAATGTGTACTTCTGCACTTAAAGAAATCGGGAATATTCTTTCGGGAGCGTATATTTCGTCTTTAGCAGCGTTAACTAATTTAAAAATATCAATATCAGTACCATCTATTAGTTATGATATGGCAGGCGCAATTTTAAGTGTACCAGCAATACAATTTGGGATGGTTAGTGATAGAGTACTGATTGTTGAAAACGAATTTTTTGAAGATTTAGAATTAGAGTCTATTAAAGGATATTTTTTATTAGTCCCTGATTTAGAATCGTATGATGTGTTACTTAGTAGTTTAGGAGTATAATATCAATAACCCACGACACTAAAGGGTCGGGGCTTGAAAGAGCCTTTGTTGATTAGACTGAGCATTTGATTGCTACGTTATGTGAGAATATTATAGTTACCTGGTGGTGTAATACCTAGCCTATAGCTCTAAGGTTGATGATTAAATAATCTTGATTGGGAAGAGATAGTGTTGTCAACATCAAACCTCACAATAACATTGTCGAAGGTATCATTACTAGTCATAGGACTAGCTTTATATATTAAATTGCATTAAAAAACAGGGGTAACAAAATGGTTTATGTTTTAGATAAAGATAATAATCCATTAATGTCTACTAAAAGGCATGGAAAAGTAAGGCACTTATTAAACGATAATAAAGCTAAAGTTGTTAAGAAAAATCCATTTACAATTAAACTACTTTATAAATCAACAACATTTAAACAAAAAGTAACACTAGGTGTTGATTCAGGTGGTAAGGTAATAGGAGTATTAGCAACAACAAAAGAAAAAGAAGTATATGCATCAGAAGTAATTTTAAGAAACGATATAGTAAAACTTTTAGCTACAAAAAGACAAAAATAGAAGAAATAAAAGAAGTAGACTAAGATATAGAGAACCAAGATTTAACAACAGAACCAAATCTAAAAAGAAAGGCTGGTTAGCACCAAGTATTCAGCATAAAATTGATACGCATTTAACAGTGATATCTAAGATTTGTGAAATACTACCAATTGATAAAATAATAGTCGCAACTGCTTCATTTGATACATAGAAGCTTAAAGATGATAAAATTAAAGGCTATGAGTATCAACAAGGTAATCAATTAGGATTTTAGAATGTTAGGGAGTATGTCTTATTTAGAGATAATCATAAATGCCAACATTGCAAAGGAAAATCAAAAGATAAGATATTAAATGTTCATCATATAGAATCTAGGCAAACAGGTGGAGATAGTCCAAGTAATTTAGTAACTCTTTGCAATACCTGTCATAACGATTACCATAAAGGTAAGATTGATTTAAAAATTAAACATGCTAAATCTTATAGAGATGCAGCATTTATGGGGATAATGCGTTGGGCATTTTACAATCAATTAAAAGAAACTTATAATCCATTGGGAATAGAGGTGAGAAACACTTATGGATATCTAACTAAAAACAAAAGAATAGAAAATAACTTACCAAAAGAACATTGTAATGATGCGTATTGTATCGCATGAAATTTAGAATCTAAATTATTAGACAATGTCTTAATTCAAAAGAAAATAAGACGCCATAATAGACAAATACACAAAGCTAAAATTCAAAAAGGTGGCAAGAGAAAACGTAATCAAGTTCCTTTCCTAGTAAAAGGTTTTAGATTGTTCGACAAAGTTAAATACAAAGGACAAAAATGTTTTATTACTGGAAGAAGAAAAACGGGCTATTTTGCATTAAAAACAATAGATTATACAAAAGTGCATAATAGTGCTAAGTCAAAAGATTTAAAATTAGTCAAAGCTAGAGGAAGCTTCATAACGCAAAATATAGAAGGGAGCAGATAAGGCAGACAATTCCTCACCTACCCTAAAGGGATAGGTGTTTCCTTGTCTCAAATACTTATGAACGAAATTATTAAAGTGGGAATGGCAGATTATAAAATTGCAAAACATCCAGATTTGTTAACTACTTTAGGATTAGGCTCGTGTGTTGGAATTTGTCTTTTTGATAGGAAAACAAAGGTTATAGGAATGGCGCATATAATGTTACCATCAAGTAAAAAAATTAGAAATAATCAAAACAAGTATAAATTTGCTGATACTGCAATAGTTTTGATGATTAGTGAGATGAAAAAAAAGGGTGTAGTCCCTAGGAATTTAGTTGCTAAAATCGCTGGAGGAGCAAAAATGTTTAATTTCGATTCTATGAGTGAAGCTATGAATGTTGGAAAAAGAAATAGTGAAGCTGTTCGTGAATTGTTAAGAGAATTAAACATCAAAATAATTTCTGAAGATTGTGGTGGAAATTTTGGAAGAACTATTATATTTGATTCAGAAAATGGTGATTTAAAAATTAAAACTATCGGGCATGGTACTGATGTGATTTAAGGAGCAATAATATGTTGAGTAAAAGTCTTTGGGCCGAATATAAAGAAAATGGAAGCCAGGATGCAAAAGATGAATTGATTATTGAATATGTCGAACTAGTAAAAATTATTGCTGGTAGACTTTTTACGAAATATAATGGGAAAGTTTTATATGATGATTTAGTGGGATATGGAATTATTGGATTAATCGATGCAGTTGAAAAGTATGATTATAAAAGAAAGGTTAAATTTAGGACTTATGCTAATATAAGAATACGTGGTTCAATAATTGACCAATTGCGTGCTATTGATTGGGTTCCGAGGAGTATTAGATCTAAACATAAACAACATGGGAAAATTTTAGAGGAATTACGAAATCATTATGGTGAAAAAGTTACTGATGAATTAATTGCAAAAAAAATGAATTTATCATTGCAAGATTACTATGATTTTCTTGAAGAAATTTCAATATATTCAGTTTATTCTTTAGATAAAAAATTTAGCGAATCTGTAAATTTTGATGTTAAATCAGATTATATTGAGTTTCAACCAGAAAGCTCTATTGAAAAAAAAGAATTAGTAAAGGAATTAACTCAAGCTGTCGATACTCTAAACGAAAGAGATAAAAAAATTGTGCAGTTATACTATTATTCGGAGTTGACATATAAAGAAATATCAATGATATTAAATATTACAGAATCAAGAATTTCTCAGTTACATTCGCAGATTATAGCTAAATTGAAGAACCTTTTGGATTAATAATAAATAGGAGAAAAAAATGACGACGAGTGATATTGTAAATGATACTGATATTGATATAGCAGGGTATACATTAGATATAGAAATTTCTAGCAATTATTATTCTGCATTTCTTGATGTGGAGATTTTTGATGAAAATTGCAAAATAACAGCCAAAGATATTGAAGTTTTTTTAGAAGAAAAAAATGTTGTTCATGGGATTGATTATGCAATGATTGAAAATATTATTAGTAAAAGAGAAAGTGGACAGTTTTTAATAGCTACTGGAAAGGAACATGTTAATGGTAAGAATGCAGTTATAGAGTATAAATTTAATACAGATGAAAAATTACATCCAGAAGAGCATCAAGATGGAAGCGTAGATTATAAGGAAATACATCTGCTTAAAAGAATTAAAAAAAATGGTATACTAGCAATTAAAATACCATCTACAAATGGTGAAAATGGTGTAACAATCACTGGAAAAGAAATTTATGCTAAAAATGGAAAAGATATTAATTTTAAAATAGGAAAAGGGATTATTGTATCGGAAGATGGATTATCACTTTATGCGGAATATGATGGGGCAATTAATTTCGAAAATAATAAAGTAAGTGTTGAAGAAATTCTTGAGCTTATAGATGGCGTAGGTATTAACACAGGTAATGTTGAGTTTAATGGGAAAGTAGTAGTTAAAGGTATTGTAGAAACAGGTTTTAGCATTAAAACTTCTAATGATATTATTATTGATGGTATTGTTGAAGGTGCAACTCTGATCAGTGGTGGGAATATTGAAATTTCAAAAGGAATCCAAGGGAATGATCATGCTGTTGTTGAATGTAAAAAGAATTTCAAAGCAAATTTTGTTAATAGTGCAGATTTAACAGTTAATGGAGATATTGATTTAGATATTATTATGCATTCACAAGTTAAATGTAATGGGACTCTTACTGCAAATGGTAGGAAAGGTGTTATAGTAGGTGGAGATTATTCTGTTAAAAAAAGAATTGTTGCTAAAATTATTGGTTCTGAAATAGGGACATTAACAAATTTAAAAGTTGGAATTGATAACGAATTACTAAATAATTATAAAATTGCTAATGAAAATTCTAAAGTGTTGGGTAATGAATTAAGAAAATTAGTTAAAGATGAGAAAATTATTAAAAAGAAAATTGATTCTGGAAATAGGAATCAGTTAATTCTTGCTCAATATAAAAAAGTTTTAGAAAGAATGAAAGAGATTAAACCAATAGTAGATCAAGCTAATATAGACGTTAAGGAGATACGTAAAAGATTTGCTGAGCTTAAAGGAACAAGTGTTGCGGCAAATGTGATATATCCGGGAACAAAATTAAATATTACTAATACTTTTTATAATATAAAAGATAAATTAGAAAGAGTACAGATTATTAAAGATGGCGGAGAGATAAAAATTATTGGAAGTTGATGGTGGAGATTATGTCTATTAGACCAATTGATATGCAAACAATGTTACCAAAGTTGCAATCAATGAAGTTTGCTAAAGAAGTAGAAATTAATAAGCATAATAATGATATGATTGATCTTAATAAAGAGATAAAAGAAATGTCAGAAGAAAAAGCCAATAAAGTTTTAGATGCCAAAAGAAAAGAAGCCGATAAATTGAAAAATGATACATCTAAACATAAAAATAATAAAAGTAAAAAAGAAAAAAATAAAGAAAATAATCATGAAGAACATAAGAAAAAAAGAAAAATTATTAGGGACGAAGGAAATAAATTTGATATGAAAGTGTAGGTTGAAAGTGTATATATTAAGTATTATATTAGGCTTTCTAATAATTGTTGTTTCAGTACTTTTAATGCGAAATGAATTTAAAAAATCACTTGATTTGAAAGTGTCAAAATTAGGTGATTTTTCTGATGGAGAAAAAAGAAAAATAATTGAAGTTATTGAAGAATTAGAAGAAGAAATTAATAATT
>JAYEHA010000363.1:0-9325 GCA_034659335.1 Bacillota bacterium | reverse complement strand
ATATGAAGTGTATATATTAGGATTTTTTATAACTATTATTTGGAAAATAGAAAATTTAAAAGAACCTTTAAGTATATTAATGATTGTTTTATCAGTTTGGATATGGGTGTTATATTATTTATCAAGAGAAAAAGCGATTATTCCAAAGAAAAGTTTATTAGTAGTAGCTTTAATTCCTGTAATTATTAAAAGTTTTATAAGTATATATATGGTATATATTTGGGAGTATAATGTAACTGAAATATTTGCTATGTTAATATATTCTGGTTCTATTTATATGCTAGCAAATTATAAATTTAAAGAGAATGTACAAGAAAGATTAATATATAAAATATATAGTTTATTGATTATAGCAATGATATTTATAATTGATTCACTAGTAATAACAGATTATTTCACATATGGATTATTATTGTTTGGAATTATAATACAAATAGTAATAAAGTTTGAATCTGATAAGAAAGAACAGTTACTAATTGTTACTATGACTATTATGAAAGTTATATGGGCAGTATTATTTATTATAAATATAGCATTAGAAATGGATTATAGTAGCTTTTTAATTTTACCATTTATATCTGATTTAGGTTTGCTTTTAATAGTTGCTATAATGATTAGAGATATTAATATTAAAGAATCATATAAATATATTATTAATCTTATATTTTATATGATAATAATATTTATGAATTTTCAGTTTGTTGAAAATGGTGAAGGAACAATAACGTTATTATGGGCTTTATATGTTTTAATAGCATTGGCTTATAGTGTATATACAGTAAAACGAGAAATAGTAAATATCTCATTAGCATTTATAGTGTTTATAGCACTAAAGTTTGTAATTGTTGATATTAGTGCTCTTAGTATAGTATGGAGAATTATAACATCAATGGGATTAGGTATAGCTCTCTTATTACTACAATATCTATTAAATCCTATATTATTAAAAAATGAAACTGATCATAGTAAAAATGGAGGTAGGAATGAACTATAATGATGTATTAGAAAATGCTAAAAAGAATATTGGAAATTTATGTAAAGTTTGTAAAAATTGTAATGGTATAGCATGCAGAGGGTTAATACCAGGACCTGGTGGGAAAGGAACAGGAAGTGGATTTACGCGAAGTTATGAATATTTATCAGAAATAAAAGTCAATATGGATACTTTCTATGAATATTCAGGAATAGATACTTCATATGAAATATTTGGACATACTTTTAGATTGCCTGTATTTGCAGGGCCTATTGGTGGAGTTGAACTTCACTATGGAGATAGATATAATGATTTAACATATTCAAAAGCATTGATTAATGGATGTAAAGAAGGTGGAATTTTAGCATTTACAGGTGATGGTGTGGATGATAACGTATTTACTGGGACACTTGAAGCGATAAAAGCTGCTAACGGATTTGGAATACCAACTATAAAACCTTGGAGTGTTGAAGAAGTTATTAAAAAAATAAAAATTGCTGAAAAAGTTACTAATTTTGCAATTGCAATGGATATAGATGCTGCTGGACTTTTCTTTTTAGCAGAAATGGGGAAACCTGTACAGCCTATGAGTGTAGACGATATTAAAAAAATTGCAAATTCTACAAAATTACCATTTATATTAAAAGGAATAATGACTGTTAAAGGAGCATTAAAAGCAAAAGAAGCTGGAGTAGACGGAATTATTGTTTCTAATCATGGCGGAAGAGTATTAGATCACACACCTGCACCTTATGAAGTTTTAAGTGATATTGTTGAAGCTGTAGGTGATGATATGTACGTATTTGTAGATGGCGCAATAAGATCGGGACTTGATATTTTTAAAGCAATAGCTTTAGGAGCTGATGCAGTATTAATGGCTAGACCTTTTGCAACAAGTGTTTATGGTGGGGATAAAGAAGGCGTAAATTTATATATTAATAAATTGGCAGATGAATTTAAAAGTGCATTATTAATGACTAATACAAAAAATGTTAAAGAAATTACAAAAGATAAATTGTTTAAGAAATAAAGTTTAAGAAATATATTAACAAATATCAATTATCTGATATAATAAATATGGAATTTATTTTAAGTGGGACGGATAATGATGTTGTGGTCAAATTTGACCCGGCAGTCCCAAAAGGTTAAGGATAGTAACAAGGAGGAATTATGAATTTAAAAGGAAAAGTATTAATTGCACAAAGTGGGGGCCCTACTCACGTAATTAACAACTCATTTGTTGGAGCTGCTTTAGAAGCAAGAAAATATGTAAATGTTACAAAGGTATATGGTGCATTAGCTGGTGTTGAAGGTATAGCTAACGAAGATTTTATCGATTTATCAAGTGCAACAATTAATAATTTAAATGAAGTTGCTGCTACTCCTTCATCAGGATTGTTATCATCAAGACTTAAACCAGATGCAGCATATTGTGAAAAAGTAGTAGAGGTATTAAAAGCTCATAATATTAGATTTTTATTTTATATTGGTGGTAATGATTCATCAGATACAGTAAGAATCGTTAAAGAATTTGCTGATAAGCAAGGTTATGAGATGCAAGCTGTTCATATTCCAAAGACTATAGATAATGATTTAGTAATTAATGATCATACTCCTGGATTTGGTTCAGCAGCTAGATTTGTTGCTTCTGCATTTGCTGGAGTAAATCTTGATAATATAGCTTTACCAGGTGTATATATTGGTGTAGTTATGGGAAGACATGCAGGTTTTTTAACAGGAGCAAGTGTACTTGGTAAAAAATATCCTGATGATGGTCCACATTTAGTTTATGTACCTGAAAGAGAATTTAATACTGAGAAATTTATTAAGGATGTAGAAGAAGTTTATAATAAACTCGGTAGATGTATAATTGCTGTTTCTGAAGGTATTCAAGATGCAGATGGTGAAGCAATAGTTGCTAAATTACAAGAAAATGTAGAAGTTGATGCTCATGGTAATGTACAATTATCAGGAACTGGAGCATTAGGAGATTTATTAGTTAAGTTAATTAAAGATAATACAGATATAAAAAGAGTTAGAACTGATACTTTTGGATATTTACAGAGATCTTTTGTTGGTGTGGTTTCTGATACAGATCAAAAAGAAGCTAGAGAAGTTGCAGAAAGAGCAGTTCAATTTGCATTAATAGATAGTAAAAGTGGTTCTGTAGTAATAAAAAGAATTGGTGATTATGCAGTAAACTATGAATTAGTTAAACTTTCTGATGTAGCTGCAAAGACGAAATTAATGCCAGATGAATTTATTAATGAAACTGGAAATAATGTAACTAAAGCATTTGTAGAATATGCTAAACCATTAATTGGAACAAGTTTTCCAACAATTACAAGAATTAATGCTCCAAAAGTAGATAAAATTATTAAGTAATCGTCAAATTTAACATTAATATCCTCCTGTTTTAGGGGGATTTTTAATTGTAACTTTTTTGTTATTACATTCCAATAGAAAAAGATATATAATGTTCACATGATATATAAGTTTATAGGAGGAATAATATGTTAGAATTAATTTTGAAACTAAACCCTTTTGCCCTTGCGATTATTGGTGTTATCCTTTTAATATTAGTGATTAATATAGTTGTTTCATTTAATCTAAGGAAAAAGTATAAAGTATTGATTTACGATATTGAAGATATTGAAAATCAAGAAAATAAGATATTTAGTTATGAATTATTTAATTCAATGATAAAAGATTATAAAAAAGCGCAAGAAAGAAATATTGAACAGATAAATACAATATCAATAATTGAAAAACATATTCATATTAATTTGAAAAAAACTTTATTAGGTGAAAGATTTATAAAAAAATCAGTTTCACTTATGATAATTTTAGGTTTAGTTGGTACGTTTTATGGTTTAACATTGTCTATTGGGGAACTTGTAAATTTACTTACTAGTACTGGAGAAGCTGTAGTTGGTGATGTAAATGCAATTACTGATGGTCTAATATTAGCAGTAAGAAGTATGTCTGTGGCTTTTGTTACTTCATTATTTGGTATTACTTCTTCAATTATTGTTACACTTATAAGTGTTATGTTTAATATTGAAGATTATAGAGAGAGGTTGATGGTATCAGCTGAAGAATATTTAGATAATCAATTAGCAAGAAGAGGAAAAAAATTAGAAGCAATTAATGAAAATGGAAAAACTAATTTAGAAGTTGCATTTGATACATTTGGATCAATAATTGAAGTTAACTTAAAAGAAGTTACATCTGAACTTAGTTATCGTTTATCAACTTCAAGTACAAAAATGGTAGAATCAGCAGAGATTATTAAAGAGTCAATTGATAAATTTGATTTATCATTAGATAAATTTAATGATAATGTTAGAGATTTTTCAGAGTTTAATCACCACTTAAGAACAAATATTGAAAGAATGAGTGTTTCATTTGATGATTTAACGAATAGTCTTAGAAATCAAAATAATCATAATAATATTGTTAACTTAACTGAATCTATTAATAAACTTAATGAGAAAGTAGATTAGGTGATTTATGAAGAGAAGAGCAAGAAGAAATTTTGGAGAAGTTGCTGAAGAAAATTTTTGGCCAGCATTTACAGATATGATTTCAACAATTGCCTTAATAATATTTTTTCTTATGCTAATTGTTTTTATTAATAATGTAATAACTGGTAAAAATTTAGAATTTGCAAAAAAAGAACTAGCAAATACCGAAAGAAATCTAGATGCTTCAAGAGCGGAAATTTCAAAAGCTGAGGATAGATTAAGATTGTTACAAGATGAATTTGAAAAGACGGCTGCTGAAGTAAAAAAAGGACAGATTGAACTTAAATTATCTGAAAGTGAAGTTGAAAAGCAGCAAGAGATTATTGCTGAAAGTAATAAAGAACTCGGCAATCTCCGTTCTAAATTAGAGGGAATTGCAGTACTTAGATTAAACGTACTTCAGAAAGTAAAAATTTCTATAGAAGAAAATTTAGATATACAAAATGATAAAGAATTAGTTTTAATAGCTGATAATGGAAATATTATTATTAATGAAGGTTTAGTATTTGATTTTAATTCATATGAAATTAAAGATGAAGGAAAAGATTTGTTAAAGAGTCTTGCAGGTTCTTTTGAAAAAGTATTAGATAATGAAGAGATAAGAAGGAATATTGATGCTATTAGTATACAAGGTCATACAGATAAACGTGGGTCAAGTGAAAACAATAGAGAGTTATCTTCTAAGAGAGCTACTGCAGTAGTAGATTATTTAATGAGTGTAAATAGAGATCTAGAGTATAAGTATGGTTCATATTTTGTTGCAAGTGGTTATTCTGAATTTAGACCAATTAACATTGCAAGTACTGAAGCAGCTTATAGTCAAAATAGAAGAATTGAAGTTTCAGTAATACTTAAAGATTCAAATATTCAAAATGTTATTGATGAATATTTAAAAGATTCAATAAAAATGATAAACAAAGATTAACTAACTTAATTGATAGTTAATCTTTTTTAAATGTTACTAAAAATTAATAAAATACTTTTTGCAAAGAATGCTTTAAATATATATTATGGAAACAAAGGTGAATTGAAATGGGGGGTATAAATGGTAAAAGAAAGAATTTCTAAATTAATGCAATTAATGGAAGAAAAGAACTTTGATGCATATGTAATTCCAAGTTCTGATTTTCATCAAAGTGAATATGTTGCGGATTTTTTTAAGTCAAGAGAATATATTTCTGGTTTTACTGGATCAGCTGGTACAGTTGTTATTATGCGTAATGGGAAGCATGGATTATGGACAGATGGAAGATACTTTTTACAAGCTGAAAATGAATTGAAGTCTTCAGGAATTTCTCTTTTCAAGATGCATATGCCAGGGGTAAAAACTTATGAAGAGTGGTTATTTGATAATTTAGAAGAAGATTCAACTATTGGATTAGATGGAAGATTATTTTCAATTGATAAAATAATTGAATTTGAAGGAATATTGAGTGAAAAATATATTGAAATTGATTCGTCGGAAGATTTGATTGATATAATATGGGAAGATAGACCATTATTACCTAAAAATGATATTTTTATACATGATATTAAATATGCAGGAAAAGATGTATTAGAGAAACTTAAAGAAGTAAGAAATAAAATGAAAGATAGCTACATTGATGCATTTGTTTTATCTTCTTTAGATGATATAGCTTGGTTATATAATTTGAGAGGTACAGATGTGCATAATAACCCAGTCTTTTTATCATATACAGTAATTACTGATGCTGCAGCAACTTTATATGTTGATAGCAGTAAACTTACTGTAGATGCGAAAAAACAGCTAGATAAGGGTAATATATTAGTAAAAAAATATTCAGAAGTTTTTAGTGATATTAAGGATTTTAGAGATTTTAATATATTACTTTCGAATAAAAAAACTAGTTATTATATATTGGAGCAAATTGATGAAAGTAATGCAATTGTTGATGAAATAAATATTACTACAGATTTGAAATCGTGTAAAAATGAAATCGAAATAAAAAATTTAAAAAATGTTTTTATTAAAGATGGTGTGGCAATAGTTAAGTTTTTATATTGGTTAGATCAAAATATAAAGGGAAAAACTATTTCTGAAGTTGATGCTCAAAATAAATTACAATTATTTAGAAAAGAGCAAGAATTATATCAACAAGATAGTTTTGATTATATTTCTGGATATGGAAGTAACGGAGCGATTATTCATTACTTTGCTAAAGAAGAAACTTGTTTGGATTTAGAACCAAAAGGATTATATTTAATTGATTCTGGTGGTCAATATTTAGATGGGACTACTGATATTACCAGAACGGTTGTACTAGGTGAATTAACTGATGAAGAAATAAGTGATTTTACTATTACATTAATGGGACATATTAACCTTGCAGGGGCTAAATTTTTAGAAGGTACATTTGGAGCTAATCTTGATATTTTAGCTAGAAAACCATTTTGGGATAGAGGTCTTGATTATAAACATGGGACTGGTCATGGTGTTGGATTTTATTTGAATGTTCATGAAGGCCCACAAAGTATTTCTAGAGTATTAACACCAGCAGTAATTAAAAAAGGAATGGTAATTTCTAATGAGCCTGGAATGTATAGGGCTAATAAACATGGAATAAGAATTGAAAATTTAGTATTAGTAAGTGATTATAATGAAACTGAATTTGGTAAATTTTTACAATTTGAAACTTTAACATTAGCTCCAATAGATATTAGAGCAATAAATACAGGAATGATGAATAAAGATCAAATAAAGTGGATAAATGAATATCATAAAAATGTATATATAAAATTAGAGCAGTATTTAAATGAAAATGAACGAAATTGGCTTAAGAAAATGACAAAAGAAATTAATTAATTTCTTATTTATTTATAAGAAAATAGAACTAGTTTATTGATAAGACATCAATAATAGCTAGTTCTATTTTTTTTCTTTACAAATAGGAAGGGAAATGGTATAGTTAAAACGATAATGAAAATCATTATCAGAAAGGAGGCCTATGAATTGTCAAAATAGAAATTGCACATACAAAATAGATAAGGATGATTTTTTATATAAGACGCTAATAATTAGTCTTGCGCCTGTTATTTATGGTGTTAAGCCAATACATTTAGTTTGTTTATCAGACGAGAAAGATTTTGATATTTATATTTATAAAATTAAATATTATCTAAATTTATTTTTTAAGATTAAATATAAAAAAATAAAATGTAAACATGGTCGTGTTAAAATTTTGTTTTATAATGTTAATAAAATAGAAGTTTTATTAAAGGACAAATCAAATTGTGTTTTTTTAGAATCAAAGGGCCATTGTTATAGTGCGGATTATAAATATTTTATTGATTTTTTTTCAAAGAAATTAAAATATAATAAAATACCACATGAGATTGGTTTGTTTTTTGGATATCCGCTTAAAGATGTAGTTGGATTTATAGAACATCCTAATGAATATAAGACAGCATCATATGGTTGGCAAGTTTATGGGGATACTATTCCTTCGAGAAAAATATATAGTTTATTTGAAAATGCAAAGCTAGAAATGAAAGAATTTTTGGAAAGCGCATAGTTTTAAAATATTGAGAGGAGAAATGAAATGAGTAAATTAGCAATATTATACTGGACTGGAACAGGAAATACTGAGTTAATAGCAAATATCATTAGTGAAAATGCTCAAGCACAAGGTTTTGAAACAAAGTTAATTTTAATGGAAAATGCAATTCAAGATGATATAGATTCATATGATTATTTAGCTCTTGGTTGTCCATCGATGGGTGCTGAAGTGTTAGAAGAAGATATTGTAGAACCATTTATTGATGAGATGAATTTTACTGGTAAGAAAATTATGTTATTTGGATCTTATGACTGGGGAGATGGTGAGTGGATGCGTAATTGGGCTTTTAAAATGAATAATGAAAAAAATGCATTTGTTCATGATGAAGGTTTAATTGTGCATTTAGCTCCAGATGAGGATGCACTTAATGAATGCGAAAAACATGTAAAAGAATTTTTAAAAAGTTAGAAACAGATAAAAAAGGATTAAAGAAAATAGAACTAGTTTATTGATAAGATATCAATTATAGCTAGTTCTATTTTTTATTAATTTGTCTAAAGGAAACTATATCTAAATCTTATTTTTGATTTAGACCAGCTAGAAATATTAAGTCTTTTTGCAATCCCTGTTGATTTATAAAAGATAGATTAGGTCATGATTTTTCTTATAGGATTTCAGGAGAAAAAAATTATAAAAAATTAATTAGTTTGTTTTAAATATTTTAAATTGGATATCTATGTTAAAAGGAGATGATTATATGGATGATAAATTTAGAGTGTTAGTCAATCTTGAAAATGAAATGCTTGCTGACGAAATAATTGAAATGCTTAAAAATAATGGAATAGAAGCATTTAAAGAATATGAACAGGGAAGTATGAGTACTATGATATATATGAATAAACCGTTAACTGGAGTTAATTTAGAAGTTGAAGAAAATAATTTTGAAAAAGCAAAAGGTTTTATCGAAGCTTTTTTTTTAGAATTAAAAATTGAAGATTAAATGTTACCGTTTTGTTAATACTATTATAAAAAAATAGTTTATACTATATATATAAAACGTCCCTAATATTTATATATATAGATTTTGCCATAATTAATTTTATGGCTTATTTTTTTTTGTGAAATATAAGAGGTTATTGGAAATTATAATATACCTTATTTGAATACTTTTTTTCAAAGTGTCTATTTTTTTACTGATTGCTCATCTATAATTTTAACATTTTCTTCATTTTTAATTGCATTGATAAAATATCGGATTCTATTGGTTTCAAAGTTTTTATTGTAAAAAATATGAAACTTCATTTTAT
>JAYEHA010000362.1:0-1798 GCA_034659335.1 Bacillota bacterium | reverse complement strand
AACATTATCCATTAAATAAACTAAAATTAATTTTAATAACTCAGGGTTTCTAATATTATTCCTTTGAATAACATCCTTAAGTAACACCGAGTTATATATTCCATCTAAATATTGATGATAAACATTTTCATCTTTTGGTAGATTATGCAAACCAGGGAAACCACCATATTTTAAAAAATCATAAAAAGCTTTTTCAATTTTTTCTTCTTTAATATTATAAAAATCAAGATATTCTTTGAATGAAAGTGGATAAATACTGAATTCAACATATCTACCTGCTATATAAGTAGAAATTTCACTCGATAAAAGATGGGCATTAGAACCCGTTAAATAAATATCACAATCTAAATCAACTAAGAAAGATCTTATTGAATGCTCCCACTTTGAAACTTCCTGAATTTCATCAAAAAGTAAATATATTTTACCCTTAATAGAATTAGATTTATTCATTATATATTCATAAAGAGATTGATAATTTCTATATTCAATATTTTTCATAGATTCAAAATTCATTGTTATAATATTATCTTCTTTAATACCACTACTTTTAAGTTGTTGAACTAATAATTTTAATAAAAAAGATTTACCGCTACGTCTAATACCAACTATTATTTTAATTACTTCAGTATTTATATATTTTGATAACTCATTAGTGTATAATTCTCTATTCTTCATAATAATACCTCTTTATTTTTTTATAATAGACTAACATGAAAATTTAGTCAAAAGTTCTTTTATATCGAAACTATTTTATATTTTTAGTGTATTATATATTCCGTTATAAGTCAATTCTTTTATATCGAATTTATACCTAATAAATATTAGATAATTCTTGTATATCGAATTTAATATTTTTTCTAATATTTAATTCTGTAGCAAATATATTAGAAAAAAATTGCCAACATCTTTAACCATTGTTGGCAAATTGCTGACAAATATGCTGATTTTCAGTTATTCTTAAAAATAAACGTGCAATCTAAGATAGCTTTATAAAGTTTCCACATATGATGATTGTTTCAAATTCCTCATCAAAGATTATTTCAAGATTATATGCAAATAAATTAATACTTCCATCTGAAAATTCTTTTTATAGCCATATTCAATTCTAACTTTACTCTAAAACCACCGTATAAATCATCCTCACGGATGTGTTCAATATTAACTAAGTTGAATATAATACCATCCATATTCATAGTTGATCTATTAGAATTTCTAATGACTGACGCTATTAGCAAGCCGCCTTTTAATACAAAATAATCTTAATAAGGTAATTTTAATAAACGCTCTAAAAAAGATTCAAACATAAAATTTTGAAGAGCAACCTGAGCTGACATATTTCTTTCTCTTGCATAATTCCTAATTTTTACTTTTAAACTCATTGCATTTTTTATCATATTAACAACTCCATGTACTTTCGAATAACACCTTCTATATTTAATTTTTTCGAATAATCATATAAAAGCTTAAAATTTGCCTCTTTTTTTCTAACATATTTTTTCATCGTTTTATTTATCATTTCAATATCCATCCTATTTCGGCTACGTAATATATCACATATTGTTCGTTCTAGATTATAGATCTTTATTTGATTACCAAAATTATTAATATAAGAAATGGCACCTAATTCATGTAAATCGTCTTTTATATAATATATTTTCATTTCTTCTCTTAGATTACCGAAATTAGCCGAAAAAGCCTCGCTCTTGTTAAAGGGCGGGGATGAATCGGTTATTTTCATCCTTGAACATGAGTTCCTTTTGTAATATAATGTGAATATCAAATGATATTCAGTGGGGGC
>JAYEHA010000361.1:0-1799 GCA_034659335.1 Bacillota bacterium | reverse complement strand
TAAAAATTATATAATGAAGATGGAAAAGTATTTATTAAAAAATTCGCGGGAATGAAGGGGATCACTTATGAGAAAATATATTTTTTTAATTGGTTTATTGTTAATGTGTATATTTTCAACTTCTAGTTTTGCAAAAAATAATAGTGAGAATATGAATCTTGAAGAAATTCAAAAAAATTACATAATAGTAAAATATAAAAACGGAAAAATTGAAAAAAGATTAGTTTCCGATTTTGTTGAGCCTGAAATAAAATCAATATCATTAGATTTAAAAAATGAAAATATAAAATCAGACATTGATAAAGCAATAGATATAGCAAATAGTAATAATGAAATAGAATTTTCTGAACCTGTAATAATATTTAAAGCAAATGATATATTACCGAATGATATTAATCCAAATGATTCATGGCGATTCGATATACTTGGAATGAATTATTTATGGGAAGATTTTGAATTAATTGATTTTTCACAAGTAATAGTTGCAGTAATAGATACTGGAGTAGATTTAGAGAATGATGATTTACATACAATCTCAGGTAAAGATTATGTTAATGATGATATGATTGCAGATGATGATTATGGGCATGGGAGTCACGTTGCAGGTGTTATTGGAGCAATTACAAATAATGGCAATTTAGTTGCTGGGTTAGCAAATAATGTAAAAATAATGCCTTTAAAAGTTCTTAATTCTTCAGGTTCTGGAACAAATGCTGATGTTGCTTTAGCAATTGAATACGCGGCTGATAATGGTGCTGATATTATAAATATGAGTTTAGGTTCGGGTTCGGAATCAAGCCTTGTGAAAGATGCTGTAGAATATGCTTATGGTGAAGGCGTAGTTATAGTTTCTTCATCAGGAAATAGCAGTAATCATTGGTTAGATTCA
Source organism: Bacillota bacterium (assembly GCA_034659335.1). GTDB lineage: Bacteria > Bacillota > Clostridia > Peptostreptococcales > Acidaminobacteraceae > HSG29. The sequence goes on along the minus strand of JAYEHA010000361.1, from coordinate 910 downwards.
GAATATCCTGATGAAAATTCAGGTGAAATTAGAAATATGGAACCTATGGGTTATCCTGCAGCATTTCCTGAAGTTATTTCTGTTGGATCTATTCAATATAAAGATGATGAGGTTATTTATATTTCTGATTTTTCAGATTGCAGTGGAAAAAGAGAAATTGGTGGTGTGGAACAAGAGGTTTTTCTTGATGTTGTTGCTCCTGGATCAAGAATATTTAGCTATATAGAAGATGGAACTATAGAAGGTTGGAGTGGTACATCAATGGCAGCACCACATGTTGCAGGTTTAGCGGCAATAGTAAAAGCAAAATATAATTTTCTTAATAAATTTCAGATTAGAGAAATAATAAATGATACTGCAATTAGAACAGGTATTAATGTGCCAACTTATACTGGAGTATCAGATGATGAAATATATGGAAATGGTTTGATTAATATAAAAAATGCATTTGGGTTTGATGGATTAAAATTACTTAATATCAAAGCGTATAATAGCGAAGGGACAGAGCTTGTAATTAATGATTATTTATTTGATAACTTTATTTATTCATATGATATTGAATTGCCAGAAGATACAGATAAAATTGTTTTTAATGGTGAAGTTATGATGGATAGTTCATCAATTAAATTAGATGGGAATAATATTTTAGATATTATAGAAATTGAGCGAACTATTAATACTAATGAACAAACTCATATATTTAATATTACTTCTATTTATAGTGAAAGTGGAAATGAAATTATTAAAGATTATACATTTAATTTTAATATATTAACAGGAAATGAAGAAACATATCTATCAGGATTAAATGTAACAGATCATAATTTAACACCAACTTTTGTAAATACTGATTTTATTTATGCAATAGAAGATGTTGAATATGAAATTAATGAAATAACAGTTAATGCAA
>JAYEHA010000360.1:0-1811 GCA_034659335.1 Bacillota bacterium | reverse complement strand
TTATACAAAATATACTTTAGTAGAATCATATCGAAATGAAGAAGGAAAACCAAGGCAACGCACACTTATGCATCTTGGAAATTTAGATATTGATAAATATGAAAGAAAGCAACTTGCATATCTATTAGAAAGTAAATTGATAAATCAAACCACTATGTACGATGGTACAGAAATAGATAAATTAGCAACAAAAATATATGATAATTATAAATTAAACAATGTTATACATGAAAATAAAGAAAAAGAAGAATCAAAGAAAGAACTGGTTACTATTGATTTAAATAGTGTCAATTCAAAACAATCACGTTCTTTAGGTCCGGAGATACTAGGTAATGCTTTCTATGAAAGATTAGGCATTGATAAAATTTTAAAAGATTTAAAATTCAACGAACGACAACTAGCTCTTGCAAAAGGTACAATTATTGGCAGATTACTTAATCCAGGAAGTGAACAAGAAACTTTAAGATGGCTAAAGAATAGAACTTCATTGGTAGAGATGCTAGATTCCGACATTTCAAAGATAGGTAAAAATGCACTTTATGAAATATCAGATTTACTATTATTTAACAAAAAAAATATCGAAAGTGAATTAAGAAAAACTGAAAACATCTTATTTCCAGATGAATTAACAATATTTCTTTATGATTTAACTAACACTTATTTTGAAGGTAGTTGTAAAAATAATAATAAGGCTCACAGAGGTAAATCTAAAGAAAAACGATCAACAGCACCATTAGTAACATTAGCATTAGTTGTTGATGGACAAGGATTTCCAGTATTTAGTCAAATATACAAAGGAAATCAAAGTGAACCTGAAACATTAAAAACGGTATTAGAAAAATTAACAGAAGATGAAAATGCATCGCTTATGAATACAAAATCGACTATAGCAATGGATCGTGGGATAGCAACAAAAGATAATATAAAATTATTAAAAGAAATGAAGTATCCATATATAGTAATAGAAAGAAGAGAAGTTGAAAAAGATTATAAAGAAGAATATAACGATTATAAAAACACATTTATTGAAATAAAGGACTCAAAAGAGCAAAGCGTATATTTAAAGAAAGAGCCCTTGGAATCAGGAGGAACTAGAGTATTATGCCTAAGTGAAATGAGAAAAAAGAAAGAAGAATCAATGGATAAAAAACGCGAAGAAAGATTCTTATATGATGTAAATAAACTAAGAACATCAATAAAAAAAGGAAACATAAAACAAGAAGGAAAAGTGCATATTAGAGTAGGTAGATTAAAACAAAAACATTCTTCAATAGCCAAATATTATGAAATAGAAGTAATTGTAGATGAAAAAGGGAAAAATGCATTAGATATACTAGCAAATAAAAAAGAAACAAGAGAAGCTAGAGATGTACTGACTGGAGCATATGTAATAGAAACTAGTCATACTAATTTAAGTGCAGAAGAAGCATGGCGTATGTATATGCTATTAACTCATGTAGAAAAATCATTCAAAGCGTTAAAAACTGATCTAGGATTAAGACCAGTACACCATCAAATAGCAAGTAGAACAGAAGGTCATCTGTTTATTTCAGTTTTAGCATACCACTTATTAAATAGTATAGAAGTTACATTAAAAAATAATGGCAGTAATAAGAAATTTAGTACTATAAAAAATGAACTACAAACGCATCAAAGAAGTACAATTACAATGCTAAGTAAAGAAAATGAAATTCATGAAATAAGACTTTCAGGAATTGAAGAAGAAAATCACAAAGAAATTTATAGCCTATTAAAAATTAAAAATCCATTAAAAAGAATTTATAAAAAAATGAGTTTTAATTTGTAGTGCC
>JAYEHA010000359.1:0-9434 GCA_034659335.1 Bacillota bacterium | reverse complement strand
GATAGTAAAAGAATTTTTATTTCGGATATTGATATAATTAACGAAAAAACATTAGCAGGAATTGTAATAAATAAAAGATATAGTATTAAAATTGATAAATATTCAGAGGAATGGAGAAAATTTATTAAATCAGATATTATTTTTCCAGATGGAAAAATTTTTGATCAAGAATCAATTATATATATACCGCTAACAGTTGGCAATGAAGTAATTGGAACAGTTACAGTTCAATCAAGAGAAAGTTATAAGTTTTCAGATTTAGATTTTGAATATTTAAAAGCATTAACAGGATATATTTCAAGTGCTATAAATAATGAATTAAAAACAGAAAAACTAATAATCTTAAATAATAAGCTTAATAATCTTACTCGAATAGATGATACAACAAACTTATTTAATAAGCGAGAATTAAATAGGGTTATAAAACTTGAATTAAGCAGAGCAATTAGAAATAAAACTTCTATTGCAGTAATTATTATAGATCTTGATTATTTTAAAGAATATAATGATTTCTATGGACACCTTAAATGTGATGAAATAATAATTGTTTTGGCAAATATTTTAAAATCTGTTTTTAAAAGAAGTTATGATTTTGTTTCAAGATTTGGAGGAGATGAATTTGTTATTCTGGTTTCAAATGTAGAAAAAAATTCTCTAAAAGATTTAATAGAAAAGTTAAAAAAAGAAATAGATTTGATTAATATTGAACATAAAAAATCTTCATATAATAAAATTACTGTAAGTATAGGAGCTGTCATTTCACATCCAGATATTGAAATGACATCTGAAATTTTATTGAACCAAGCTGATAAGGCACTTTATAAAGTGAAAAATAATAAAAGAAACAATTATTATATTTACGAACTATGATAGCAATAAGAAATGCAGAAAACTAAAAGTTATTCTGCATTTTTTTTATTAATTCTCTTTTTAATTTAATTAAATCATCAGAAAGATCAACATAATATTTATGTGGATTAACCAATCTTTTTACCCCTTCATACAATGAGTCAACTTCATTTTTACAACGATCTCTTATTTTATCAAGAGGAGGTTTTTTATATACTAATTCTCCATTAATAAAAATTGGAACTAACAATTCTTTTATTTTATAGCAATTTGCTTTAAAAGTAGTTCGTTTTGAAGGGTACAATTCATTATAAAACGTTGTATCCTTAGTGTTATCGATTTTTTCATAATCAAGTGTAATTATATCTCCATAAGCTTTATTATTCATATCATAAATTCTATAAATTTTTTTATTTCCAGGATTTGTTAATTTTATTGGATTATCACTTAATTTAATTTTATTAATCATTTCTCCATCAGGTTTAATGAGATATACAAGTTTATATACAATTCCAAAAATTGGCGAAGATTTTGAGGTTGCAAATCTTTCTCCAATTCCATAACCATCTATTTTTGAATCTTGAAACCTTAAACTCTGTATTAAATTTTCATCTAGCGAGTTAGAAACAAATATTTTACAGTCTTTATATCCCGCATTATTTAACATAATTCTAGCTTTTTTAGATAAATCAGATAAATCTCCACTATCTAAGCGTATAGCTTTAGGTCTCTTTCCTAGAGGTTTTAAAATAGTATCAAATGCTTTAATAGCATTAGGAATACCTGAATTTATAGTATCATATGTGTCTACTAACAACACAACATTATCTAAGTATGATTTACAGTATTTTTCAAAAGCTTCATATTCGCTTTCGAAGGTCATAACATAAGAATGAGCCATAGTACCAGAAACTGGAATATTAAATAATTTACCAGCAATAGTTGAACTTGTACCATGGAAACCGCCAATATAAGCATATCTTGGAGCATACAGAGGTATATCTATCCCTTGTGAACGTCTAGCACCAAATTCCAATAAAATATCGTCTGACTTAATTTGACGTGCTATTCTATTTGCTTTGGTTGTAAAAAGACAAGCTCTATTAACTAGAAGTATTAAAAAAGTTTCAATTAATTGTGCTTCAATAATTGGAGCTTTTACTTTTATTAATGGTTCATTGGGAAAAATTACAGTTCCTTCTTCAATCGCCCAAATATCTCCAGTAAATTTAAAGTTTTTTAAATAATCTAAAAAATTTTGATTAAAAGTATTAAGGCTTTTTAAGTATATAATATCTTCGTCCGAAAATTTAAAGTTTAAAATTAAATCAATTACTTCTTCAGTACCACCCATAATAGAAAAGTTAGCATTATCAGGATTTTCTCTAAAAAATAAGTCAAAACCTGCTATTATATTTTCCATATCATTTTCTAAAAAAGATTGTGCCATAGTTAGTTCATAAAAATCCATTACTAAGCTTAAATTTTTTTTATCAATTATTGACATTTTTTTCTCCTTTATTGATTACAATTACTTCTAATATATTTATTATACAAAAAAAATAACATTTTTTAAACTTATTATTATTATTTTATGATAAAATTATGATTAGATTCAGCTGGGAGGATATATTATGAGAAGAAAAGAAAAAGAAATAAAATCAAAACAAATAAAATCAAAACAAGAAATAGAAAAAATAATAAATGATGCTCAAATAATTAGATTAGCCTTAATAGATGATTTAGTTCCGTATATTGTACCGTTAAATTTTGGATATAAAGATAATGTTTTTTATGTTTATTCAGCAAAAGAAGCTGAATAAAATATATATTATAAAAATTATAATTAATGAAATGACTGGAAAATAATCCGGTTATAAAGGAGATTAAATAGAATGACGATATTTTATTTGTTTTTTATTTTTAGTTTTTTAGGTTGGAGCATTGAAGTAATATACGCTTATTTTAAAAATAAACGTTTTGTAAATAGAGGATTTTTGTTTTCACCTATTTGTCCTATTTATGGTGTTGGTGTAGTTTCTATTTATATATCAGTTAAATTAATAAATTCTTTTATTACTTTTAATAATACTTTTGATATAATAATTGCATTTCTAATTGTAACATTAGTTACGTCTATATTAGAATATATTACTGGTGATGTATTGGAAAAATTATTTCATACAAGATGGTGGGATTATTCAGAACAAAAATTGAATTTTAAAGGTCATATATGCATTAAATTTTCTTTGATTTGGGGTCTTGCAGGAACTTTAGTTGTTTATTTTATTGATTTTGTTGTTAATAATTTAAATTTAAATTTAGATTTACAATTAATTAATCAAATAACTTATATACTTATTTTTTTATTTGCAGTTGATTTAGGATATACTTTAAAATCACTTGTTGATTTCAGAAAGCTGATATTAGAATTTGAAAAGGCTTCGTTAAATTATGTGGAAGTTAAAAATATGATATCAGAGAAAAAAGATGTTAAAATGGAAAATTTAAAAATTAGATTGAACAAATATCATAGACTTTATGAGTTTAAGAAAAAATTAGATGAATTTAAAGAAATAAAAAATGGAATTTATATTAAATCATTATTTCAAGAAAAAGTTAATAAATATCATAATGTTTTAAATAGAATAGTAGAGAATAGATTCTTTGCTGCATTTCCAGATATGAAGTTTAAACTAAAAGAAGTTAAAAATAATTTTAAGAAAAAATAATCTAGAAAGGTAAAATTATGAGTAAACAAGAATATAATATGATTATTAAAGAAATTGTTCATAATAAGATATATTTACAACTTAAAAATTATACTCAGCATAATGAATCGATTTATGATCATAGTTTAAAAGTTTCTTATTTAGCATATAAAATATCAAAAAAATTAAAACTTGATTATATATCTGCTACTAGAGGTGCTTTGCTTCACGATTTCTTTTTATATGATTGGAGAATAGAAGGGAAACTTAATAAAAAAAAGTTGTTTCAAAAACATGGATTTACGCATCCTAAAGAAGCATTAATTAATGCAAAAAAACATTTTAATATAAATAAAAAAGAAGAAGATATTATTATTAAGCATATGTTCCCTTTAACAATATGTCCACCTATTTATTTAGAAAGTTGGGTTGTTACATTGTCTGATAAATATATTTCAATAATAGAAATATTAAACCTCTGATATATAATCAGAGGTTTAATATTTTTATCTTTCTTCTCTAAAATATGGAATGCTAAGGCCACTGGGGGGAGCATTGTCTTTAGATTTTTTTATTGAACTTATAACTAATACAAGAATGGTAACCAGATATGGTAACATATCTAGTAAACTTTGAGAAAAATTTAAGTTTTGCATTCTGAATCCAATAATATTTAATCCACCAAAAAGATAAGCAGCAAATAAAGCTTTATATGGATTCCATTTCGCAAATATTACTAATGCAATAGCTATCCAGCCCCTACCGGCAGTAATATTATCTTGCCATTGAGGAACTTCAACTATTGAAAGATAAGCTCCACCTAATCCGCATAAAGCTCCTCCAATTAAAATATGCACATATTTGTATATAGTGATATTTATACCTGCTCCATCAGCAGCAGAAGGATTTTCTCCAACTGCAATTAAATTTAGTCCAATTCTAGTATTATATAAATAAATTCCAAAACTAATAGCAAATATATAACTTAAATAAATAAATATATCTTGATTAAATAAAATATTTCCAATAAATGGAATTTTACTTAAAATAGGTAGTTCAAATGGTTTATAAAAGTTAATAATATTTTCTGGCATTTTATGTCCAATAAATGATGTTCCAACATAACTAGAAATGCCTGTTCCAAATATTGTTAAAGCTAAGCCTGATACTACTTGATTAGCACGTAATGTAACTGTTAAAAAAGCATATATTAATCCACCAAAAGCACCTAAAATAATAGCACCTAATAGAGCTAATATAGGGTTTGATGTTATAAAACCAATTCCAAACCCACCTACTGCACCAAGTAACATTAAACCTTCAACACCAAGATTTAAGTGTCCAGATTTTTCTGTCATTATTTCACCAAGTGTTGCTAATAAAAGAGGCGTACCTGAAATAATTACTGAATATAAGAAAATTTCAATCATTATGCACTCTCCTTTTTACTAAAAATCTTTTTGAAATTTTTATTAAAAATTAATTCATAGTTTACAAAAAATTCACTTCCAATTACAAAGAAAAGAATCATACTTTGTAAAATTTGCGCTGCAGCTTTTGGAATCTGAAATGCTGTTTGAATAAAGTTTCCACCTTTAACTAAGCCTCCAAATAATAAAGAAACTGGGATAATTATGCTAGGTACTAATCCTGACAACCAAGTAGTTATTATCGCGGTAAAGCCGTAACCTGCAGAAAGGGCAGGGGTTAATGTTTGGTTTACAGCTGATGCTTCAATCATTCCTACAATTCCACATATACCTCCGCTTAAAAAAATCGATGTTAATACAACTTTGCTGATATTAATGCCAGCATACCTTGCTGTATCAATACTTTCACCGATAACAGAAATTTTATATCCCCATTTTGATTTTTTCATAAATATTGAAACTATAATTACTATAATTATGCCTATTATCCAACCTATATGAACACCAAATAATGATGGTAAAATTGCGTTTTTAGAAAAATTAGCAATTTTAGGAAATCCCATAGCTTCGGGATCTTTCCAAGGACCATATTGTAAATAGGTAATCCATTTAATAGCAATATAATTGAGCATAAGTGTAATAATTGTTTCATTAGTATCAAATTTCACTTTAAAAATTGCCGGTAATAATGCCCAAAGACCGCCGCCAATAAAACCTGCTAAAAACATAATTGGCAAAAGTATTAATTTTGGTAAATATCCAAAATTAAGTGCAAATATTGAAGCGAAAAATGCTCCCATTAAAATTTGACCTTCACCGCCAATATTCCAAAATTTCATTTTAAACGCTATCATAATACCAATAGATGTAATAACTAAAGGTATGGTAATAGTTAATGTTTCTTTTATTCTATAAACGGAACCAAAAGCGCCAAGAAACATTGATTTATAAACAGCAAGTGGATTATGTCCTAAAAGCAAAATAAATAATCCTGAAAATAAAAAAGCTAATAAAACAGCATAAATTCTTATCAATGCAGATTGTTTTTTTGTTATTTTAGTTCTCTTTATCATTCGAAACATTAATATGCCTCCTTATGATGTGCGCCGCCGGCCATTAAATGTCCAATAACTTCTTTAGTTGTATTTCTAGCATCTACAATTCCCATTACTGCACCTTCAGATAAAACTAATATTTTATCGCATAATTCTATTAAAACATCTAAATCTTCACCAATAAATAATATTGCAACACCTTTATTTTTTTGTTCGTTAATTAAATCGTATATTGTATGAGCAGAACTTATATCTAAACCTCTTACTGCATAAGCTGTTATTAATATTTTGGGATTAGTATTTATTTCTCTTCCAATTAATACTTTTTGAATATTACCACCTGAAAGTTGTTTTACCGGATGATTTACACTAGGTGTAACTATTTCGAGGTTTTCTATCATATTAGTACAAATTTTCTTAATAGGTTTTCTATTAATAAATATTCCTTTTTGATTATGGAATTCTTTCAGTAAATAGTTATCAACCATATTCATTGAAGCAACAAGTCCCATACCAAGACGGTCTTCAGGTATAAAACTCATACTAATTCCTTTTTTTATAATTTCTGCTGGTGAATTACCAACAATATTTTCAGATTCATAAAGTATTTTACCGCTATCTATCGGATATAAACCTGCAATGGCTTCACATATTTCTTTTTGTCCACTATTTGCAACACCTGCAATTCCAAGAATCTCTCCGCCATATAAACTAAAATTAATATTGTTTAAGACTTTAACTTTATCGTGATTAAGAGCAGTTAAATTTTCAATTTTTAAAATTTCATTTTGTCTAACTAAATCCGGACGATTAATTGAAAGGTTAACAGATTTTCCAACCATAAGATTAGTTAATAACTTAGGTGAAGTTTCTTTAGTTATGACAGTAGTTATAGTTCGACCTTTTCTAAGTACTGTTACGCGATCAGATACTTCCATTACTTCATTAAGTTTATGAGTAATTATTATAATTGCACATCCATTTGATGCCATATTCCTTATTATTTTAAAAAGTTTTTTTGTTTCTTGTGGTGTTAAAACTGCTGTAGGCTCATCCATAATTAAAATATCAGTTCCTTCATATAAAACTTTTAGGATTTCTACAGATTGTTTTTCACCTATTGACATATCATAAATTTTTTTATTTGGATTAATTGGTAATCCATAATCTTTTGCAATATCTTCTATTTTTTTTGATAGTTGCTTATTATTAATAAAAAATTTGCCTTTTTGACCAAGAATAATATTTTCTTTTGCAGTTTGAACATCTATTAACTTATAATGTTGATGAATCATACCAATTTTTTCATTTATTGCATCTTTTGGAGAATTAAATTTAACTTCTTTTCCACGAATAAAAATAGAACCGCTATCAGGTTTATAAAAACCTGATAACATGTTCATTAATGTACTTTTTCCAGCACCATTTTCACCAAGAAGGGCATGTACTTCGCCTTTATTAACTTCAAAATTCACTAAATGATTAGCTTTAACTGACCCAAAAGATTTGCAAATATTATCCATTTTAACAAAAACTTCTTGATTCATTAAATATCTCCTGACTATTGTATTTTTCCAATAACTCCATTAACAAACCAATCAATACTTAGCATTTCGCCATCAGATAAATTTGTTCCTTCTTCAACTTTAATTTCACCAGTTTGGTCTTTGATAGGACCAGCAAAAATTACTAATGAGCCATCTAATATTTTTTCTTTAGCGCTATCTACTGCTTCTTGAGCATCTTTTGGAGCATTTTCAGTAAGTGGAGCTAATCTAACAGTATCATTACTCATACCACCCCAATATGCATGGCTTTCAAAAGTTCCATTCATAACATTTTTAACTTGATCAACATAATATGGTCCCCAATTCCAAATTGGTGCAGTCATATATGCTTTTGGTGCCATTTCTTTCATATCTGTATTATAACCAATTGAAAATGCGCCTTTTTCTTCAGCAGCTTGTTGTGGACCTGCTGTATCTTGATGTTGAGCTATAACGTCAGCACCTTTATCAAGTAGTGAAATAGCAGCTTCTTTTTCTTTTGCAGGGTCATACCAAGTAGATGTCCAAACAACTTCAACTTCAACATCTGGATTTACAGATTGTGCACCAAGTGTAAATGCATTAATTCCACGAACAACTTCTGGAATAGGAAATGCTGCAACATATCCGATTTTATTTGATTCAGTTTTTAAACCAGCAACAATACCTGATAAATATCTTGGTTCATACATTCTACCGAAATAGTTTGCCATATTATCTGTTGTTTTATATCCTGAACAATGTAAGAAAGCTACATCTGGAAATTCATTAGATATTTTTTCAACATAATCCATAAAACCAAAACTAGTAGCAAATATTACCGTAGCTCCTTGATCAATCATATTTCTTAGCTCTTGTTCAACTTCCTGAGTCTCAGGAACTGATTCTTTATAAATTGTCTTAACATCTAAATTTTCTTCTAAAAATAGTCTGCCTTGATCGTGCGCATAAGTATATCCACCATCACCAATTGGTCCGACATAAATAAAACCTACTGTAATTTGTTCTTTTGATTCTTCTTCTTCTTTTACAGAACAACCTATAAAAGATGCCATAATTAATGATGTTACTAATAATATAACTAATAATTTTTTCATATTCCCTCCTAATATTTAAATGTAATTTTGTTATCCGTAAATCGGTTAACAATAGCTAATGACTCGACATTGATATTTCTCTTTCTTAAAATATCTCCGCCTTCTTGAAATCCTTTTTCAATTACTATACCAACACCTGATAATGTAGCATCGGCTTGTTCAATAAGCTCAATTAATCCCATTGCAGCTCTTCCGTTTGCTAAAAAATCATCAAGAATTAAAATGTGGTCATTTGAATTTAAGTAACGCTTAGAAACTTGAATGTCATAATCCTTAGCTTTTGTAAACGAATAAACTTTAGTTTTATATGTTTCTTTATCTAAGTTTTTTGATTCAACTTTTTTTGCAAAGACAACAGGTACTTTAAAGTAAAGTCCAGCCATAGTTGCAATAGCGATACCAGACGCTTCAATTGTTAAAATCTTTGTTACTTTTACATTCTTAAATCTCTTTTTAAATTCTTTACCAATTTCATTTAGTAAAAAAGGATCAATTTGGTGATTTAAAAAGGAATCAACTTTTAAAATTTCATCACCAGAAATTCGACCGTCTTTTAAAATTTTTTCTTTTAATAATTTCATAAAACTCCAATCTAAAACTCACTAAATAGTTTTATTCATTTTATAATAATTATATAAATTATGCAATAAATGAATAATAAAAAAAATGTAAAATTGTGAATTGTATCTATTGACAAAGTGGGAATTATAAAATTGCATTTAATCTATATATAAGTATAAAATAT
>JAYEHA010000358.1:0-1815 GCA_034659335.1 Bacillota bacterium | reverse complement strand
GGAGGTGTGCTTGTGGAGAAACGTATAATATAGAACAATAATATACACGTTTCCTCTCACGACTGAAGTCGCGAGTATCTACGAGCTAAGTTCATGAAAAAAGAAATTATCGAATGGATAAAAGCAATTGTATTTGCATTAATTATTGTAGGTTTTATTAATTTATTTGTTACAACAACTATGGTATATTCAACATCAATGTATCCAACGTTAATTGAAAAAGATTTATTGATTTTAAAGAGAAATAATATGGTAGAGCGTGGTGATATAGTTTCTTTTGTATCTGAGTTAGAAATTAATGAATCTGATATTGATTCATTAAATATTATTCAAAAATTAAAGGCAAAAGAGGGTGATAAAAAAAGTTTAATAAAAAGAGTTATTGGTCTTCCTGGTGATAGTTTATTAATAAAAGATGGTAAGGTTTATATAAATGGTGAGGAATATAATGAAGGATATTTAAGTACTACTACAAGTGGGGATGTTAAAATTGATAAAATACCAGAGGATAAGTATTTTTTAATGGGTGATAATAGAAGTGTAAGCTTAGATAGTCGAAGTGAGTTAGTAGGGCTTGTTGATAAAGAGGTTATAGTTGGGAATGTTATTTTTAGAATATATCCTTTTAAAAGGATTGGGAATGTTAAATAGAGTGGAGGTGTTATATGAAATTAATTTTAGCAATTGTTCATGATGAAGATAGTCACGAATTGATTAAAAATCTTTCAGAAAAAAATTTTAATATTACAAAGTTGGCATCCACAGGAGGTTTTTTAAAAACTGGGAATAGCACTTTAATTATTGGTGCAGCAAAAGAAAAACTTGATGAAATCTTAGAAATAATAAAAAACACTTGTAAAACACGTAAAGAATATACTATGACATCATCAATGATTGGCGAAACAAGTTCTTTTATAGGTCAGCCTATTGAAGTTTCAGTAGGTGGTGCTACTGTATTTGTTTTAGACGTAGATCAATTTGTGCAATTTTAGAAAAGGAAGATATTTGTGAGTTTTAATAATATTTATGGACATAGTGAAAATATTAGTTTTTTTAAAAGAATATTTGAATTAAAGCAGTTATCGCATAGTTATATTTTTGAAGGTCCTGAGGGGATAGGAAAACAATTATTTGCTATAAATTTAGCAAAATCGATTATGTGTAAAAATACTGTATTTGATTCTTGTGAAAAATGTGTGATTTGTAATAAAATAAATAATATGAATCATCCTGATTTAATGATTGTACAGCCAGATGGGAATTCAATTAAAAATAGTCAAATTAAAGAATTTCAAGATTTTTTAAGTTATAAACCTAATGAAAGTAAAAATAAAATTGTTATTATTAATGACAGTAATAAAATGACAGTTAGTGCTCAAAATTCTATTTTAAAAGTTTTAGAAGATCCACCAGAGTATGTAATAATTGTATTTATTTCAAATAATTCTAATAATTTATTAGAAACCATTAAATCTAGATGTCAGGTAATAAGATTTAATAAACTTAAGATTAATGATATATGTAAATTTTTAATAAATGAATATGGAGTTCTAGAAAAAGAGGCATTTTCAATTGCCTTGTTTTCTGATGGGATAATTAGTAAAGCTTTTTTTGCTTATGAGAATAGTGATTTTTTGGATATGAGAGAAAAAATAATTGATTATTCAAATCAGTTATTACTTAATAATAAAATTAATGCAATAAAAGGAATTGATTATTTAAATAATGAAAAAGATAATATACTTTTGATTTTTGATATTATGCTTAGCTGGATTAGAGATATTTTAATTGTTCAAAATAGTAAGCACCAAGTAA
>JAYEHA010000357.1:0-9459 GCA_034659335.1 Bacillota bacterium | reverse complement strand
AAGAAAAAATATTTATGAATAATATGATTTGTTTCAATTTTAAAATATATTTTAGGAATATATTTATCAATAATTGAATATAATTATTCATAATTTTATTTTATAGACTAAAAATAAAATTTACTTTAACTTTACATTTATTATTAGCCTTTTTTAATTATATCATAAATTGTAAAAGTTCCAACAATTTTTTTTAAAAATATGAAAAGTACGCATTTTTTATATCGTAGCTGTCAAAGACACAATATGCAATATCAGTACTTCTTTAAAATTACCGAAGTTAATGTTTTAGATGCATCAGTTGGTAAATAAATTTCACCACTAAGGGTATCATTATCAGGGTTATAAATTAAAAACTGTTCTGAATCATTTTCATGAAACTCTAAGGAACCATTTTTATATCTTATATGATATGAATAATCTTCAAAGTAGATGGCATCAAAATACCCATAGGTATAACCTTTAATTTCTCGGTTTCCTTTAAAAATCTCAAATTGAATGTTTTTTTCTAATTGAGTGGTTTTCCATTTAGAACAAATAACTTCTGCGAAATCATCATCACCACTATATAAGATAACTGTAGCAAGAACTAATCCACTAATAATAAAAATAATCAAACATATAATAACAAGTGCAATTTTTATATACTTTTTCATTAAATCCTCCTATTTTCATACCACTTCAGACGAAATCATTTTTTATTAACGCATATACTTTCCCTACTTATAGTGTAAGCTATTAGTTCATAATTTGTCAATAAATCGGATTCCTCTTTTATTTCATAGTTATCTATTTATTAAATTTAATTTATATAGTTGCGCACGCAACTGTTTTATGTTATTATACAACTTATTAGATAAATAGCAAAGGAGAAGATAATGTTTACAAAACAAAAAATGAATTTTTGTGGAGAATTTATTAGCATAATTAATAAAAATCTACACAAATATCTAAAATATAAGTTAAAAGATATAAAAATTAAAAAAGAAGAGGCTCATTTTTTACACTACATATGTAAAAATAAAGACATTGAACAAAATAAATTAACAAAACATTTTCATATTAACAAATCAACAACTACTAGAAAGGTAAAAAAACTTATTGCTAATGGCTATATAGAACGAAAAAAAGATATTAATGATAATAGAAAGTATATATTATCAGCCACTAAAAGTGGTGAAGAATTGAGCAATAAAATAATTAGAATATTTAATGAATGGAATTTTGAAATAACTAAAGATTTAACATATAAAGAAAGTGAGCAATTTAAATTATTAACTAATAAAATTATTAATATTTCTGATAATTTAATAAAGGAGATTAAAACAGATGAATAAACATAGTAAATCGTTAGGCGAAGAAAGTATATCAAAACTTTTAAAAAGGCTTTCCATTCCAGCAATGATGGGGATGATGGTAAATGCATTATATAATTTTATTGATACAGTATTTTTAGGGAGATTTGTTGGAACAGATGCTATTGGTGCTTTAGCAATTTCTTTTCCAATTCAAATGATAATTATGGGTTTAGGTACAATGATTGGTATTGGTGCTGCAAGCGCTACTTCAAGAGCTCTTGGTGCAAAACAGATTGAAAAAGCTGATAATATTGTAGGAAATGCTTTTTTTGCAATTATCATTATCGGATTATTTTTAGTTACCATTGGTAGGTATTATCTTGAACCTATCTTAAATTTATTTGGAGCTTCTAAAGTACTATTGCCTCTTTCATATGATTATATGAATATTATTTTATTGGGAAGTATATTTTTAACTATATCAATGGTATCAAATAATATTATTCGTGCTGAAGGTAATGCTAAAACTGCAATGTATTCAATGATGATTGGCACAAGTTTCAATATAATTATGGATCCAATATTTATTAAAGTATTAGGACTGGGCATTAAAGGTGCTGCGTTAGCAACAGTTCTCGGACAATTATTGGCATTTATGTATGTTTTAAATTATTTCTATAGAGGAAAAAGTAATTTTAAAATTATGCCACATCATCTAAAGCCTAATAAAAAATATTTAAAAGAAATTTTTACCGTAGGATTTCCTACTTTTATGCGACAAATTGCCGGCAGTATTTTAGCAATCGTAGTTAATAATTCGCTTGGTTTTTATGGTGGTGATTTAGCTCTTAGTGTTTATGGTGTAATTAATAAAGTCCTTATGTTTATTTTAATGCCTATGTTTGGTATAGTGCAAGGTTTTCAACCAATCGCAAGTTTTAATTATGGTGCTAAAAAATTTGATCGAATAATTGAAGTTGTAAAAATTTCAATAAAATCTTTAATTATTTATTCTACAGTAGGATTTTTGATTATTCAAATTTTTCCTAGTTCAATAATAAGGATTTTTAATAATGATTCAGAATTAATATCATTAGGTACAAAAGCTATTAGAACTGTTACAATATTGATACCGCTTATTGGTATACAAATTATTGCTTCCTCACTTTTTCAAGCACTTGGCAAACCAAAGCCTGCATTAATTGTTTCTATGTCAAGACAAACTATATTTCTTATTCCACTGGTGCTAATAATTCCTAAAATTAATAATCTGGGTTTATATGGAGTATTTATTGCATTTCCAATTGCCGATTTTTTATCAATTATTTTAAGTTCCATTTTATTAAAACGTGAAATGAAATTACTACATTCGCTTGACAATGAAACAAAGATAGTTATAAATAAAAAAATAAATTAAAGTATAATAATTACAATAATTTAACAATATCCATTAATCTATATGTTATAATTATTGTAATGTTTAATTAATTTGGAGGAAAAATTATGAATTATTTAGAAAATTTAGAAAAATATGCTAGCCTTGCAGTAAGTATAGGAATAAATGTTCAAAAAGGGCAAGAAGTTATTCTTAATGCACCTATAAATGCTGTTGATTTAACAAGACTTATTACAAAAAAATGTTATGAAGCAGGTGCAAGTGATGTAATTATTCGTTATAGAGATGATATTATTACTCATACAAAACTTGAATATTCAAGTTTAGAACTATTAGAAAATGTTAGGAAATGGGAAATCGACGGATTACTTGAAAATCATGTAAAAAAAGGTGCTGCCCTACTTTCAATAATATCTAGTGATCCTGATTTAATGAGCGATATTGATGCTTCTAAAATGAAAACATATACTATTTCACAGCAAAAAGCCGCTAGAGAATATAAGGATTATGTATTAGGTGGTAATTCACCTTGGTCATTAGTTGCATATCCTAATAAGGAATGGGCTGAAAGAGTATTCTCAGATTTAAAAGGAGAAGATGCAATTTCAAAATTATGGGAACACATTTTTGAAATTACACGAATTGATCAAGAAGATCCTATAAAAGCATGGGATGAACATGTAAGAAATATTAATGGAAAAGTTGATTTTTTAAATAATAATAAAATGAAAAAACTTATTTATAAATCAAATGGTACAGATTTAACTATTGAATTGTCAGAAAAACACTTATGGTGTGGTGCTGATGATGAAACACTAGGTAAAAATAAAATTAAATATTTAGCAAATATACCTACAGAAGAAATATTTACATTACCAAAAAAAGATGGAATTAATGGTTATGTTTCTAGTACAAAACCATTAAGCTATAATGGTAATTTAATTGAAAATTTTAAAATTACATTTGAAAATGGAAGAATTGTTGATTATAGCGCTAAAAAAGGTGAAGAATATTTAAAAAATTTGATTGATACTGATGAAGGATCAAAATATATTGGAGAAGTTGCTTTAGTACCACATAAATCACCAATTTCTGATAAAAATACAATTTATTACAATACTTTATTTGATGAAAATGCTTCTTGTCATTTAGCTATAGGAAATGCATATTTATCTTGTATTGAAAATGGAAATGAAATGACAAAAGAAGAATTAGAAAAAGTAGGATTTAACACTTCACTATCGCATGTTGACTTTATGATTGGTTCTTCTGATTTAAATATTATCGGTATTACTTTTGACAATAAAGAAATTAAAATTTTTGAAAATGGAAATTGGGCGTTTTAGTATGAATATAAATAAAACTGATATAGCTTTTATTAATGAGGTATTAGAAAATTTATTAAATACACCAAGTCCTAGTGGTTATTGCCATTCTATTATGGATAAAATTAAAAAATACGCTGCTGATTTAAATATTGATTATACAGATACTCAAAAAGGTTGTGGAATTTTATCAATTAAAGGTAGTTCTGATTATACAATTGGACTTTCTGCACATGTAGATACCTTAGGTGCTATGGTAAGATCCATAAATTCAAACGGTACACTTAGATTTACAAGTATTGGTGGATTTATGATGAACTCTATTGAAGGTGAATATTGTATAATTCATACACGTGATGGAAAAAAATATTCGGGTACAATTTTAAGCACTCACCCTTCTGTTCACGTTTATGATGATGCTAGGAAACAAGAACGTATTGAATCAAATATGGAAATACGAATTGATGAATTAGTTGAAAATAAAGAAGATGTTATAAAATTAGGAATTGAAGTTGGACAGTATATTTCTTTTGATTCAAGAACAATACTACTTGAAAATGGATTTATTAAATCTAGACATCTTGATGATAAAGCTGGAGTAGCTATATTATTAGGTTTAATTAAATATTATAAAGAAAATAATATTATACCGAAAGCAAATATTGAAATATTTATTTCAACATATGAAGAAGTTGGTCATGGCTCTTCATATATACCTAAATCAATTAATGAATTTATTGCAATAGATATGGGTGCAATGGGCGATGACTTATCTTGTAAGGAAACGCAAGTTTCAATTTGTGCTAAAGACTCTAGTGGACCATATGATTATAATATGGTCACAAAACTTGTTAATTTAGCAAAGAAAAATAAAATTGATTATGCAGTTGATATTTATCCGCATTATGGTTCAGATGCTTCTGCTGCTATGAGTGCAGGACACAATATAAAATGTGCTTTAATAGGACCTGGTGTTCATGCTTCACATCATATGGAAAGAACTCATATTGATGGTGTTATCAATACTTTAAATTTATTAATTGAATATTTAAAATAGAAAATAAAAAAGCTTTAGAAAAGTAAAAAAATTCTAAAGCTTTTTTATTATATTACTTTTAATATAGCCACATCAATCCACTTTGTGTTATTAGAATATTCATTTAGCTCATTACATGATAATTTAATAGCCGAGTTTTCACTTCCGCATCCAGGGTAAACAAAATCATAATTTTTTAATGAAATATCTAAATATATATCTAAACCATTATTATTTCCAAATGGACAAACTCCACCTACAGGGTGACCTGTAACTTTAATTACATCGTTAAATTTAACCATTTTAATTGAACTGTTAAATTCCTTTTTAAATTTAGAATGATTTAGTTTATAATCACCTGCAATTACTACTAAAATTGATTTATTTCCTAAATCTAAAGCTAAAGTTTTAGCAATCTGCCCCGGTCTAACTCCTACTGCTTTTGCTGCAAGCTCAACAGTTGCAGTTGATACCTCAAATTCAATAATATCTTTATCTCGATTATACTGTTTAAAAAAATCTGCTACATCTACTAACGCCATATTTTCATCCCCTTTTGTTTTATTATACATCTATTTTAAAAAAAAACATAAAAAAATATTATTTGTCACTATAATGACATATTAAAGTTTTAACATTATATAAAATGGTATAATAAGAGCAACGGAGGTTATATGAAAAATAAAATTTTAGTAATTGAAGACGAAAAAAGAATGTCAAATTTAATAAGAGATTTTCTAGTTAGAGAAAACTTCGAAATTCTACAGGCTTTTGATGGCGATAAGGGATTAGATATTTTTTTTGATACA
Organism: Bacillota bacterium; assembly: GCA_034659335.1. Classification (GTDB taxonomy): domain Bacteria; phylum Bacillota; class Clostridia; order Peptostreptococcales; family Acidaminobacteraceae; genus HSG29. Next base: position 3,595 of record JAYEHA010000357.1, on the reverse strand, counting down.
CCAAATATTGATTTAGTAATATTAGATATAAATCTTCCTTTACGTGATGGTTGGAGTTTACTTAGAGAATTTAAAAATAATTCTCCAGATATTCCAATAATTATGTTAACAGCTAGAAGCCAATCATCAGATGAATTGTTCGGCTTTGATTTAGGTGCTGATGATTATGTTACAAAACCTTTCAATATGAAAATATTAATTGCACGTATTCAATCATTACTTAATAGATCAAATAAACTTAAAGATATTGAAAAAGATAGTTATAATTGGATTTTTCTTGATACTTTAGCTCATAAATTTTATATTAATGAAAAAGAAGTTATTTTAACTCCAATAGAATTTGATTTATTAATATATTTGCTTAAAAATAAAAATATTGCGCTTTCTAGAGAACAAATTTTAAATAATGTATGGGGATATGATTATTATGGTGATACTAGAACTATAGATACTCATATTAAAAGATTAAGAAAAAAAATAGAACCATATCAAGATAAAATCATAACCATTAGAGGTATTGGTTATACTATTGAGGTGTAATATGAGAAAATCTATACAATTTAAATTATTTATATCAATAGTAGTAATTTTATTATTTACTACATTTATTGGATTTACAATTAATAGTGGACTTTTTAAAAATTTTTATATTTCTAATCAGAAAAAAGAATTGATTAAAAATGCTGAGACTATAGAAATTTATTTAACAGATAAAGAATCATCTTTAGCTGAAATTTTCATTGAACAGTTAACTGAAAATAATGGATATATAATATATTTTGCCCCTTCAATGTTACATACTTCAACTAAAAATCCGAATATTGGAAAAGGTAGAATTAATAATAAGTTTTTACAGGAATTACATGATTTAAGAAATCAAAATACAGATATAAAATATGTTTTTTCAATTTATTATAATGACAATTATAATAATAATTTCTTAAGACTATTATATCTTTTAGAAAATGAAGAAATACTAATAATTGAATCGCCAATAGAAATAATAAATGTTTCTGCAAAATTTAACCTTATATTTTATTTATATATTTCAATATTTACAATTATTTTAGGTGGAACTTTTTCTTATTTTTTTGCTAAATGGTTTACAAAACCAATTATTTTACTTAATGAACAAGCCAAATCAATTGCAAATTTAGAATTTAATAATAAATTTACGATGAATAAATCTGATGAAATCGGAACATTAGGGGAAAACATGAATTATCTCTCAGATAAATTAGAAAAAACTATTAATTCACTTCATAATGATATTAATGAAAAAATAAAACTTGAAGAAATGAGAAAAACTTTTATTGCAAATATTTCACATGAATTTAAGACGCCTATTGCATTAATTAGAGGTTATTCTGAAGGCCTTCTTTATAATATTAATGAAAAAAAAGATGAATATCTAAACATCATTATAGATGAAACTGATAAAATGAATAATTTAGTAAAAGAACTTCTCGAACTTTCAAATTTAGAATCAGGTAAAACTAATTTGCAAATAGAAAATTTTGATTTATCCAGTTTAACAGATGAAATTCTTTATAAATATAATCAAATATTCAGCAAAAATAATATAATTGTTACTACTGATAAAAATGATATTGTCAATATCAATGCAGATATTCATAAAATTGAAGAAGTTATTACAAATTACATTAATAATGCACTAAAACATATTGATGAAAATAAGAAACTTAATATATCAATTAAGCAAACACAATATGCTACTAGATTTACTGTTTTTAATTCAGGTAATACTATTCCTGTTGATGCACTTGAAAATATTTGGAATAGTTTTTATAAACTTGATGAAAGTAGAAATAGAGCATCTGGCTCTACTGGTCTAGGTCTATATATAGTAAAAATAATTATTGAGAAACATAATGGTGTTTATGGAGTAAATAATCTTAATAATGGCGTAGAATTCTTTTTTGAAATTGATATGTAAAATTGAGGGTTTTATGGGCAAACATTCAAAAATAACAAATAAAGGAAAATTTATATTTAATATATTTATCTTGATATTAATAATTACTATATGGATATCAGCAGTATATTATGGCTATTATTATGCTAAATACTATATTGATGTCAAATTAAATAATGTTGTAGAAAAACTTGATACAGTGCAAGATATAAACGCTGGAAATTTTGATGCAGTAAATAATCAAATTACTATACTCAATAAAAATATTTGTGACCTAAATGAGGAAATATTAATTTTGCAAAGTGAAATTTTTGATTTAAATAAATCCATTAAAAAAATAGAAACTTTTACTAAGGAGGATATAGAAATAAAGGATAAACTTACAAATATGATTACTCTTCTTTCGAATAAAATTGAAGTTTTAAGTAAGAATATACAAATATTGCAGGAGGCTCCAAATGAAAATAATTAATTTTATATTATTCCTTTTTTTGCCCCTTTATTAATTATTTTGCTTCTTCTTTATCAATTTGATAATAACACTTCGTATTTTTTTAGTGAAATAGACGATTTTGTTATTAAAAATTCATTTGAATCTATAGACTCAATTAATAAGGAACCCTTTGATACAAAAGAAATTGACTCTAATAGTCAAATAATTATATCTAATTTAAAAAATGATTTGAGTATTTATAATCAATTAAATAAAGACATTACTAGTATAACTAAAAGTGTAAACACTAAATCAACATATTGTAAAATAACTTATGATTTTCTTATAGAAAAAAAATTAGGTGATCCTATTTACAATGTTACTAATGATGATTATAAATTAAATATTTATAAAATTGAAAATGATAAATTTAAAGGTTTTATGGCAAAAATTAAACTTTATAATTCAAATGCATTTAAAGTAAAAATTGCTAATGATACATTAGGAGAAAAATTGCCAACTTCAATAATTGCTGAAAATAACAATGCTATTCTGGCAATAAATGGCGGTGTTTTTTTTTAAGACTTATATTAATGATGAACCATTTACACAAATGATTGGTTCTACTTTTTCAAATGGAAACATTGTTTCTTCAAATCCAATGACAGAAAGCGGATTTTTTGTTGCCGGAACAGATAAATATGGACATTTAATAGGAGAAACTCTTAACTTTTCTACAAATATTAGTGATTTAGATATTATTAATGGTGTAAGTTTTATTCCAATATTACTTAAAAACAAACAAAAACAATTAATACCATTATATTGGCAAAATATGAAACATCCACGAACAGTCATTTCCAAATTCGCAAATGAAGATCTACTTCTTTTAGTTATTGACGGACGTCAGGAAAATTACCGAAATTAGCCGAGAAAGCCTCGCTTTTGTTAAAGGGCGGGGATGAATCGGCTATTTTAATTTTAAGCAATTTGAAAATTAAATCCTTGAACAAGCGTTCCTTTCGTGGTATAATGTAGATAACAATTAACATCAAATGAAAGAAAAATGATGGATCCTAAATATAGAAACTATTAGACCCTATATTGAAAATCAAAGGTGATTAATATGCAATTAACTTATAATTTAGAGTTGTTAAAACCAACTAAAAGAAAACAAAATATATTCTTAAATAATATTGCAGAAGTAGTTAAAAATCGTCAATCTA
>JAYEHA010000356.1:0-1830 GCA_034659335.1 Bacillota bacterium | reverse complement strand
ATTCCTTTATCAGTATCATAGGCTTCAACAATAGTCAATAATCCAAATTTTTGTCCTATTAGGTCATTATTTTTACTCATAAAGAATCCTTTCATTTTTTATAACTTTTTTCATTATTAATATGAATATTAAAACTCCTATATATGCTCCTGCACTATCAATTAGTACATCTTTTATTCCTGGTCCTCTTCCTGGAACAAATGCTTGATGTAATTCATCGCTCATAGCATAAAATATACAAATCGATAAGGCTAAATATTTACTTTTTCTAATGGCATTCATAACTAAGATACCTAAAATTAAATAAATGAAAAAATGTGCATTTTTTCTTACTATATGATTAATTGTTTTTATATCAAATTTAATATCAAAAAGATTAACTTTTTCTATTATCTTTTCTATAATCACGGTTATACCCGTACTTAATTGGTTAGATTCTTCCCTTACTTGAGCTGATAAGTTAAAAATAAGTGCCATCCATAGCATAACCATAATCCATGATATTAAGATCTTTTTATCTGCACTTATTCTCATTTTTAATACCTCACTATAATTCATTTATTTTATTTAATCTACTATCACATCTTAAACAAAGTTGTACTACTTCTCCATCTATTTTCTTTTCATAACTGCATCGATCACAATAATTTTCCATACATTTCGGACAGTAATAAATTTTATTTACAAGTTCATTTGTTCTTTGGCTTATTTCTCCTACTTGACCACCACAAAACATACATTGTGATTTATAATTTCCATTCATTTATATCACCTTTCTGATATGAATACTTATTAGATTTAATTAATAAGTTATTTTATTCTTTTGTTGGTTTCTAGCAACTATTATTGTCTAATTACTTTTTTATTTATCATATCCATTATATCAACATTTATTTATATTTTAATACACAATTTCATATTATACAATCTCTTAATATACATTTTTTGAATATGTTAGTTTATTAGCACCTGGCACCCGGTGAATATCAATATATTAATCTTTAAAAAAGAATTAATCACATAATTATCGTTTTCCAAATAACTTTTGAAATAATCTTTTGAAAATACCCGGCTTATCTCTTAACAATTTATCCATCTCATTTGGTGTAAAACCATTATTCTCCCATATTCTCAAATTATTAGATAACTCCACTGTTAATGCTAATATCTTATTTAATTCTTCCTTATTTTTAAACGTAATCTCAATAAGATTAAAATGTGCAATTATGTTTTCAAATTCTAATCCTTCACGACATTCCGATACAATATTTTGACATAGCATTTCTGCATTTTCTTCATCATCTGGATAAAAATGTTTTAAAAAATAATTATAAAGTTCATGGTAAACTTTTGATTTTTCGTAATAATGAATATCCGAATACTTTAATAGTTCTCTCTTTTCTGGTACATAATATGGTTTATCTTTTTTTCTTCGACGTCTTTTTCTAAATTCATTAAACATCATAATCGTTTCATGGACAAAATGCTTTTTATAATAATAAACATAATCTCTACTCATATCTGCATCAAAATAATTTTGAAGATTATCGACTGTGATTTGATCGTCATTTTGTTCATTATAAATTGCTATTACTTTTTTTACTGACACTTGTCCATAAAGGTTTGTTAACGACTTAATATATTTTTTAATTAAATCCATTTTATTACCTTGCCTTTCAAAAAATCTCTTGTCAAAATATTCAGAAAAATGTATAATCTTAAAAACAATTAAACTGGAGGTTAGTACATGAAAACACCATTTAAACTTATTAGAGGTTGGAGCAAAATACTCTTACAGTTCATTAGGACTTTCTTCATGAGTAGTACTTC
>JAYEHA010000355.1:0-1834 GCA_034659335.1 Bacillota bacterium | reverse complement strand
TTTATTCCATCAATAACTCTCTTATAATCTTTTTTTATTTCATGAATATTTTTTGATAATTCTAATGCTTCTTGTTTTCTATAGTCATCTTCTATTTCTTCATAAAGTTTATAACTAATTTCCATTGCATTTTCAATATCATAAGTTGATTTTTTTAAATAAAACATTTCACTATTAAGTCCTGCATTAATAAATATAAGTTCTCTAAATTTTTCTTTTTGCTGTTTTATTTTATTAACTTCAAGTGAATATACTATAACTGCAATTAAAATTGTTCTTAATAATGCAACTAGCACTATAGTTAAAATCATAATACTAACCTCTGATTTATCAATATCTATTCTAAAAAACAATTCAATTATATTAGATACCGAATCAATAACTATAATGAAAGCAATATTAAAATAATTTTTTTCTACTCTTTTTCTAATACTAAGAAATTTAAAAAGTATTCCAAAAGAAAGATAATACATAAATGCTGGCCCTTGCATACTAACAACAGTTAATAGAGATAATGGGTTAAGTCCAAACATAAGTGGAGCAGAACGAAAGATTACAATTAATAAACCAGAACAAGTGGATAAAATAATCTCATCCATTTCATTAGAATAAAATAATATAATAATTAAAAATATTACAGATAAAGAAAATCTAAATTCTGAATTAAAAGGATAAAAATAGACTTGTCCAAACAGCGCAATTAATACTACATATATTAAATAATCTTTTATTTTATTCATATTTTATCACCACTTTAACATAGTATATCATAATTTCACAAAAAAAAAGTTAGCTTTTGCTAACTTAAATTTTTATCTTCAAACTTATTTTATTCTTTTTCTTTTTCTTTTTCTTTTTCTTTTTCTTTTGTAAAATCATTTACTGTAGTAAGAGATGCTAATAAACTAGAAATATCTTGAATATCCGAAGGAATTATTAATTTTGTAGCTTTCCCATCAGCAACTTTTTCTAATGTTTCTAAACTTTTAAGTGCTATTACAGTTGTATCTGCTCCAGCTTCTTTAATAACTCTTATACCTTCAGCAGTAGCTTTTTTTACCATAATTATAGCTTCAGCCTCACCCTCAGCTTTTCTAATAGCCGATTCTTTCTCGCCCTCAGCAACTAAAACAGCAGAGCGTTTTTGTCCTTCAGCTCTTAAAATTATCTCTCGTCTCTCTCTTTCGGCTCTCATTTGCTTCTCCATAGCTTCTTGAATATCGGCAGGCGGCATAATATTTTTAACTTCTACTCTATTAACTTTAATTCCCCACGGGTCAGTTGCTACATCTAAGATACTTCTCATTTTAGTATTTATTAAATTTCTAGATGATAGCGTTTCGTCCAATTCTAACTGACCAATAATATTTCTAAGTGTTGTTGCAGTTAAATTTTCAATTGCAACAATTGGTCTCGCTACACCATAAGTAAATAATTTTGGATCAGTAATCTGATAATAAACTACAGTATCAATTTGCATTGTTACATTATCTTTAGTTATTACAGGTTGAGGTGGAAAATCAACAACTCTTTCTTTAAGAGAAACTTTTCCCGAAATTCTATCAATTAATGGAACTTTAAGTCTAAGTCCTACCCCCCATGTAGTCAAATATCCTCCCAATCTTTCAATAACATACGCCTCTGATTGAGGAACTATTCTTACATTAACAATAACCATCACCATTAATAAAATTCCTAAAATAAATATAATGATTGTTGCTTTTTTCAAAATAACCCCTTTCAACACCTTCAATAAATGTATGTTTAATGTATAGGATACATTGGTAAACACTACTAATATGATACACTTATTATAGTTTTTTGTAAAGAAAAA
>JAYEHA010000354.1:0-9521 GCA_034659335.1 Bacillota bacterium | reverse complement strand
TAACCATTTCAATATAATTCATATAACACCTCCACCTCATATTTACCCAGCAAATATATAAACAAACATTAATGATTTTAAAAATTTAATATGATATAATATTGCTTTAAAGAGGGGTGATTTTATGCTTAAAGTAAACAACTTAACAAAAAAATATAAAAAAATTACAGCAGTAAATAATATTTCTTTCAATATTCAAAAAGGAGAAATCGTCGGTCTACTTGGCCCAAATGGCGCAGGAAAATCTACAACAATAAAATCAATTATTGGATTATTAAGAATTACAAATGGAATAATATTAATTAACGACAAACCACATGACTCTCTTGATGCAAAAAAAGATTTTGCATATATTCCAGAATTTCCAAAATTATATAATAATTTATCAGTTTGGGAACATATTGAATTTATCGCTAATGCTTATAGTATCGAAGATTATAATGATAAGGCAAGAAATTTATTAAAACGATTTGATATGCTTGATAAAATTAACAAATTAGCTTCAGAACTTTCTAAAGGTATGCAACAAAAAGTTTCAATTATTTGTAATTTAATAATTAATGCAGAAATATATTTTTTTGATGAGCCAATGATTGGATTAGATCCAAAAGCAATTAGGGAAACAAAAAATATTCTTATCGAATTAAAAAAACAGGGAAAATCAATTCTTATTTCAACTCATTTACTCGATTCTATAGAAAAAATTTGTGATAGAGTTTTAATAATGAAAGATGGCAATATTATTACTCGTGGAAGTATAGATGATTTAAAGAACTCTAGTAACATTACATTAGAAGATCTATTTTTAAAGGCGACAGAGTAATATGACTAAACTTAAAATTTTAATAACAAAAGACATTAAACAAATAAAAAATTATTTTTTAGAATTTAAAACAAATAGAAAAAAACTCATTCCATTAATATTTTATATTATTTGGTTTTCACTTATAATTAAATCACAAACTGAAACTACGTATTACAGTGTAAATCATTTTAAAAAATTATCATTTTCAATATTAAGTTTTTTATTAATCATAAGTATTATTAATACTTATTTTGAAAGAAATAGTTATTTTAGCTTAGCAGATGTCAATTTTTTATTTACATCACCAATTTCACCTAAAATAATATTATTATATTCAATTTTTAAAACTAGCTGGAAACAACTATTAGCAGCGCTATTTATGTTTCTGTTTTTATCAGTTTCTTTAATATCAGCAGGAATATCATTTCCTGAAATTCTTTTAGGAATACTTGCTTATTCTCTATTTATATTTGCTATTGAACCAATATGTTTTATTATCTTAACTCTTAGCAAAAAATATAATTTAAAAATTATTATTAGTTTATTAGTATTTTTAATTTTATCTTTAATATTTATACCAATAATAATTGAAAAATCAATTATTGGAGGAATAGAATCAAATTTAATGAATTATATTCCACTAATCGGTTGGTGTAGGGCAATATTTATGAGTATGTTTGATTTAAATTATACAATTTTCATTTATTTATTTCTTCAAATTTCATTTATTATTATAATAAATATTTATATCATTATATCTACTGATGATTATTACGAAGACGTTTTATCATCAACAGAAAATAAAGCTGATTATATTGAAAAAAGAAAAAGTGGGAAAAATTCAATCAATTTTGAAATCAATATTAATAAAAATAAAAAAATAACTTTTAAGAAAAAACACTATGGAAGCGAAGCTTTTCATTGGAAAAATAAAATAACTTCTATAAGAAAAGACTTTCATTACTTATATGGAATTCAAACATTATTATTCTTAGCATTAAGTATTATCGCTGTATTATCTAAACAATATAAATTTAAAGATCTTGATTATTCAACCATTTTTACAATATTAACTATTTTTACATTGTACATTTACACTCTTTTTTCTATGAGAAGTGGTGGACAAGAAGAACTTGATATGCCAATTTTTTATCTAATACCAGAAAATAATATAAAAAAATTAATTTCAATAAATAAATTAACTGCTAAAAAAATGCTCATTAATACAATCGCTTTATTTTCAATTCCAGCAATTATTGATTTTAGCAATGTTTTTTTATACTTTTTACTTTTTATTATGTTTAATTCAGTATATTGTGTAATTAATTTTTCTAATATTCTAATTCGATCTTTTTTTAGAAATGAAACTGATTTCACATTAATGCTACCACTTATTAAATTAGTCCAACTTTTTTTAATATTATTCCCATCTGGAATTGGAGCATTAATAGGTATATTTATAAGTTCAGCTATACCTATACCGTTGGAATTAATACTTTTTACAACAATTTTCATTTCAAATATTTTATCAATTCTTATTATTTTAGTCTTTTCAGATATAATTATAAATAGAATTGAACTTTAATAAACAATAAAAAAACATTTAATCTAATGATTAAATGTTTTTTTATTAAACTATTTTTCATTTTTTATACTTTCCCAAATTCGCTCTGAAGTAATTGGTAATTTTTTCATTCTAACACCAAAAGCATTTTTTATAGCATTAGATATTACAGCTGGCGGTGTATCAATACCAATTTCACCTACAGACTTTGCACCAAATGGACCAGATGGCTCATAACTTTCTACAAAACTAACATCTAATTTGCCAATCTCCATTTTTGTTGGTACCCCATAATTTAAATAAGTATTATTATAAAGATTTCCACTTTCACTTCTGTCAGCATGTTCATAAAGAGCCATTCCTAACCCTTGAACAAGTGCACCTTCAACTTGAATTTTAGCTAAATTAGGATTTAAAGTAACACCACAATCTACACTAGCTACACAATTAATAACCTTTAATTTACCAGTATTTTTATTAATTTCTACTTCACATGCACAAGCCATATATGGTGGTGGTGATTTAACTCCATAATAAGACTCTGATGCTACAAGTTGTTTCATATCTTCTCCATAATACATTTCATTAGAAAAATCTTTTAAACTAATCTCTTTATCAGTTGACTTAAATATGCCTTTAGAATATTCCACATCTTCAACTTTTAATATTTCTTTTGCTCTTTCTTTCATTTCAGCTAGCATTTTTTTTGCAGTTAAATAAACACTTTTACCTGATACATAAGTAGTTGATGAAGCATAAGCTCCTACATCATAAGGCGTCAAATCAGTATCAGATGAATAAACGATAATTTTACTTGTATCAACTTCTAAAACTTCAGCTGCAATCTGAGCTAATACAGTATCTGAACCGGTTCCTAAATCAGTAGCTCCTACTAAAAGATTAAAAAAACCATCATCATTTAATTTAAGTATTGCTGACCCCATATCAATAAATGGAATCCCAGAACCCTGCATAGCTATTGCTAAGCCAACACTTCTCACAGTATTTTCATCAATATCAATTTTAGGATATTTCTTATCCCAATCAATTCTTTCTTTTACTTCACTAATACATTGCGGTAATTTACACGACTCAATAATTTGAGCCGTACCTTCAGTACCTTCACCCATTACTTCAAATATTTTTGAAGTTTCACCTTCATTAATCATATTTTTTCGTCTAAATTCAATTGGATCCATTTGAAGTAAACTTGCCATTTCATCAATAGCTGATTCAAGAGCAAAATTCCCTTGAATTGCTCCATATCCTCTATAAGCGCCTGCTGGAGTAGTATTTGTATAAACAACATCTCCTGAAAATTTAACCGCTTTCACTTTATTATAAAGAGGTAATGTCTTTGAACCCGCTACCATTAAAACGGTTAATGAATGTTCTCCATAAGCTCCTGTATTTGAAAGAATTTTCATTTCTAACGAATTAATCATTCCATCTTTCATCGCACCTATTCGAATCTTAACTCTCATAGGATGACGTGTATTACTAGCAGAAAACACTTCTTTCCTTGAAAACACTAATTTAGAAGGTTTTTTTGTTCTTAAAGTAACAAGACTTACAAAAAACTCACTATGAATAAATTGCTTCCCACCATATCCACCACCAATTCTTGGCTTAAAAACTCTTATTTTACTAAGAGGAATATCTAATGTTTGACCAACTATTCTTCTTACATGAAATGGAGTTTGAGTTGAAGTAACAATATTTAATCTATCTTGCAAATCTAAATACGCATATGATGCATGAGGTTCACTTGCTAAATGGGCTTGAGCTTGAGTATAATACACATCCTCATAATAATAATCAGAAAGATTAAACTCTTTTTCAACATCGCCTATTTCCATTTGATAACTTGCAGCAATATTTTTACTAGCATCTCTACCAATATCAAATTTAACAGTTCCTAAATCTGGATCATGAACCCTTGTTTTATTTGCAATTGCTAATTCATAATCAAGTACTGGAGTAAAAACTTCATAATCTACTTTTATTTTTTTTATTGCTTTATCTACAACCTCTTCATTAATTCCTGCTACTACAGCAACTTCATCACCAATATATCTAACATATTCATCTAAAATTTTCTTGTCATACGGCGAAGGTTCTGGAGCACTTTGACCCGCTCTAGTATACATTTTATCAGGCACATTTTTATATGTTAATATTATTTCAATACCTTTTACTTTTAGCGCATTTTCAGTATTAATATTCTTTATTTTAGCATATGCATATGGGCTTCTAAGAACTTTTACAATTAAAGAATCCATTGGAGCTAAATCATCAGTATAAGCAGGTTTCCCTGTCACTAACCCAATCCCATCTACTTTTGGAATACTTTTATTAATTGACAATCAACTCACCTCCAAATATTTCTTTATCGCTCTAATTTGACCCTCATATCCAGTACATCTGCAAAGATTCCCTACTAAATAATGTTTAATATCATATTCGCTAAATTCATTTAATTCATTTTCCATAGCAATTATACTCATTATTAGCCCTGGACTACAAAAACCACATTGATCAACACCCTCAGCTAATAAAAACTCTCCGATTTCTCTAGCCTTTTCTTCAACTCCATCGATAGTAATAATTTTTTTATTTTGTACTTTACCAGTAAAATATGAACAAGATGGAATAACTTTTCCATTAAGCAAAATACTACAAACGCCACAAGAACCAGTATCACATCCTTTTTTTACACTAGTAAATCCAATTTTTCTTAAAGTCTCAAGTAACATTTCACCAGGCTTTATCATAATTTCATAATCTACATCATTAACATTTAATACTATGGGAATCATCTATTCACACTCCTTATATGCTTCTTTTAAAAGTGTTTTAGCTAAGGCTTTACGATATTTATCACTAGCTCTAAAATCAGTTTTAAATAGCAATTCGTCAACTAGCATTTCGCAAACATTATCAATATCCATTTCATTAGTTAAAATTTTACTAGAAAATTTTGCAACTTTCGCTCTACCAGGTCGTGCTCCGACAGCAATATTAAATCCATTACTATTTTTTGCTAATGCTAAATTAATTAACGAATATTCCTTATAAGTATTTTTAAAAAACTTTACAACACATTTCTGATTAAGATCTATAATAATCTCCAAAAGAATATCTCTTTTTAAATCATTCTCTAAATACTCATTAATATTTATAATTCCATGATTATAAAATTTCAAATCTACATTTAAAGCTGCTAATGTAGGCAAGATATCTGAAAAACTATATCTACCACAAATACCACCACCGACAGTTACAATATTTCTTAATTGAATACCACCAATTTGTTTTACCATATTTGATAGCGCACCATCCAATTCATTAATAGTATACTTATTAATTTCTAACTCTCTTAATTTTGTCATTGAACCAATTTTCAGTTGATTATTTTCTTCAATAATATAATCGAGTCCTAGATTTTCAATATCAATTCCAAGTGCTACTTTTCTTTTCTGAAGCCTTAAATATGCACCGCCTGCAATAATTATTGATTTTTCATTCTTTTTCAACAATCCATATGCTTCACTTAAAGATTTAGGTAAAACATAATTATCAATTATCATCTAAACCTCCTCCTAACTTCATCTATTGATAAAAATCCATTTTCAATATCATTTTTAACTACATCAGGATCTTTTAGCCCATTACCTGTAATAACCAAACATACTCTATCATTAATATTTATTTCGTTATCCTCTACCATTTTTTTAAAACCACCATAAGTTATTGCAGCAGCAGGTTCAGCAAATATACCAGTTTTTCTTCCTAATTCAAAAATTGCTTCCTTTATTTTTTTATCACTAACTGTAATAAAATGACCATCTGATGCTTTTACATATTTACAAGCTTTTATAACATCTCTAGGCATTCCAACAGCTATTGAATCAGCAATTGTTTCACCCTTAATATCAATAGGTATAAAAGGTTCTCCTTTTTCAAAAGTCTGTTTTACAGCATCTAGCCCTTCAGATTGAACTCCAATAATTTTAGGTATCTTATTAATCAATCCTAATTTTTCAAACTCATAAAACCCTTTATATAACGCACTAACAACAGTTCCATCCCCAACACTAACAAATAAGTAATCAATATCTTTATAATCATTTTGTACAATTATTTCAAAAGCTCCAGTTTTTTTACCTTCAAGTAAATAAGGATTAATTGCAGAATTTCTTAAATACCAACCTTTATTAAGTCCAATTTCCATTGATAAATCAAATGCTTCGTCATAATTACCATCTATTGCTAAAATAGTTGCTCCAGAAACTTCAAGCTGTAATCTTTTTCCAATAGGAATTGTATTTGGCACAAATATATAAGTATTCAAATCTGTACTCGCACTTAACATTGCTAATGAAGTAGCCGCATTTCCAGTTGAAGCACAAAAAATAGTATCTTTCTTTTCTTCAATTGCTTTATTAATTGCAATAATACTTGCTCTATCTTTATATGAAGCACTAAAATTAGTTCCATCATATTTAATAATTACATTATTGATACCTAATAAACCATTAAATTGGATTAACGGAGTAGCTCCAATATATTTATCAAATTTAGTATGACTAGTAGTTGGCAAAAGCTTCTCAAATTGAAATATCCCCTTATCTTTTGAAAACTCTTCTTTTTTAATATCCAATTTATCATAATCATAAATCACTTCTAAAGTTCCAAATCTTTCACCGCAACTTTTACAAAAATATAAATCAGTTTTAGGTTCATATTCTTTTTTACAAGTAATACATCTCAATTTATATTTCATAAAAACACCCCACTTATTGCAGATACAGGGCATCTTGATTCACAAGTTCCACATTTAATACATTTATCTTTATCTAAAGTAAAAACCTTATTATATTCCCAAGCAAATACAGGACATACATCTACGCATTTTAAACATTTAATACATTTATCCATATCAATAACTGGATACTTATTCACTTCTTCAACTCTATCTAATAATTTTGTGTTTTTTACTTCTTCAATAGAATTAAAATTATATTCATCTAAAACTTTTGGTAAATCATTTAAGATTTTTTCATATAAACTCTTTCCATTTATTAAAGCACTTGAAAGCATCTGAACCGAATCAGCTCCAGCTAATAAAAACTCTAAAATATCTTCAGCATTATTAACTCCACCTGTAGAAATAATTGCAATATCTTTAAAATGATTTCTTAATGCCCTAACTCTTTGAAGTGCATATGGTTTAATTGCAGGGCCTGATACCCAGACTTCACCACTATCAGTTCCTAACATAAGACGTCTACTATTAAGATCAATCTTTATTCCTGGCCCAACAGAATTAATTGCAACAATTCCGGTTGCACCAGCATCTAAAACAGTTTGTGTAAATCCAATGTAATCTGAAATATGTGGAGATAATTTCATAAATATTGGTTTATCTGTATTATTTCTTATAGTTCTAACAACATCACCTAAATCAGATTTAATATAATGCGTTGAAATTTCAAAAATATCTGCAAATTTATCAAGCTTAGGTATTAAATAATTAAAATCATCAATATTGTAACCTACCGAAACTATTAATGGTTTATTTTTTTCTTTAACTATAGCAGGTAAAATTTCATTAATCCATTTCTCTGGAGAATCTTCACTCCACGTTTCTGAATTATAAACCATATTTTTTTCTGCATATATACAAGGTTTTTTAACAATTGCACCTTTAGATGAAATAGTCTTTGTAACTAATGCACCAGCATCTATTTTATTAAAAAATAATATATTTTCTTTTGTAGACGTTAAAGGACCACTAGCTGCCATTAAAGGTGATTTTAACTTAAAATTTAACAATCTTGTTTCAATATTCACATTAATCATCTCCAAATTTTTCAAATAATTTAGTTGATACTTTCAATGCTTCCTCATAAATTTCCTCTTGATTATGTACTTTATAATTAGACAATACTTCTTTCCCTTCAATAAACACTTTCTCTGGTCTTAGATTATCAAAAACACCAAATAGAATATGCGAAAATATATTAGATTTATCCATTGGAGTCGGATTATTATAATCAATCAATAAAAAATCTGATTTATAACTTTGCCTAATTTTTCCGATTTTAATATTTAATAATCTATTTACTAATTCATACGAATTATTAATAAATCCTATTATTTTTTCATTACTTACTCCTACCGGTGAGTCCATACTCTTTTTAATTATTAAATTTAAATTATAAATCTCTTTAGCTACATTAGAGCCAAGTCCATCAGTCCCAACTAAAATTTTTAATTCTTTTAATAAATTATAATTAAAAATACCAACATTATTATTAAAATTTGAAGAAGGATTAAGAGCAATAAAAATATCTTTTTCTTTTAAAATATTAGCTTCTTCTTCTTCAATATGAACACAATGAGCCATAATTGAATTATCATTAATTAATCCTACATCATCAAATCTTTCAATAATTGATTTTGAATATTTATTATAACTATCCGTTTCATCCTCTGCACTCTCTGCAATATGAACATGAATTGGTAAATCAACAATATTCTTTTTAATTTCCAAAAGCGTTTCATCAGATAAACTCATTGATGCATGCATACCAAATATACCTGTAAAAAATTCATTTTTGTAATTTAAAAAAGTTAAATTTTCTTTTATGCATTTTAAAACATTAAATCTATCAGAAGTTTCAAATGCTAAAATTATTCTCATATTTAGTTTATCTACAATAGCTTTTTTTATAGTTTTTAATGAGTTTTCAATTTCTCCACTTGCATGATGATCAACTAATGTAGTTACTCCATTTTTTAAACTTTCTACCCCGTACACTAAGCCTGAATAATAAATTTCATCCTCTTTTAATTCACTATCAAATTTCCACCATAATTGTGTTAATATATCTTGAAAGTTTTTTGGATGAAATTCAAGTGATAATCCTCTAAAAAGAGTTGAATATATATGAGTATGTCCATTTACAAGTCCAGGTATAATAAGCTTCCCTTTTCCATCTATAGTTTGACCTTCAAATTTAAAATGTTCCATTTTACCAACTTCGATAATATTTTCCTTATAAATTATATATCCGTTTTCGATATATCTATCAAAATCATATATATTAACATTTTTTATCGCTTTCATAAAATTCTCCTTATGAA
>JAYEHA010000353.1:0-1842 GCA_034659335.1 Bacillota bacterium | reverse complement strand
AATGAAATAACAATTAAATTTTTTTATAATAAAGACTTAATTATACCTTCAGTTACAGGAAACTTAATATCATCAGAAGGAGAATTTGATGTAAATCAAGGAATACCAACAAAAGAAAATATAAAAGCTAAATTCAATGGGAAAGAATACTTAATAAATAAAAGAATTATTGAAGAAACAGAAACAATTAATAATACAGTAATAGTAAAAAAGAAATATAACTATAAAAAATGGGACGATGAAGATAAAAAAATATACAAAAAAGATGAAGAAGGAAACTATATATTAGATGAAAACGGCAAAAAAATATTTGATCACTACGAAGGAGGATATGATAATAAAACAAAAACAATAGTAATAGACTACAATATATCAAGAACAGGAACATTCTATAAAATAGATAACTTTGAAATATATAAAATAAAAACAGGAAGTATAAATAACGAACTATTAGGAGAAATAGAATTTAGTCCAAATAACTATAACTTAAATATAGAAGTAGAAAGATATAACTCAAATATAGTATCGAATCCAACAGTAGAAAGTATAGTAGATTTAGGAACAGAAAATATAGGAACTAATTCACCACCAAGTGAATCTTCAATTACAAACACTTGGGAAACTTACGCAGAAAATGCAGTAGGAGAAATGATAGTTAAAAATGATAAATTAATAATAGAAGAACAAACTATTTTAAATGATAATCCATTTACAGAAATTACACCTGCACCAAATACAATATCTGAAGCACCATTAAAAGCATTTGAAAGTAATGATTATTTAATTGAAGAAACAAAAGAAAACAAAGAATACACATCAACAGGAAAAATAACATATGAAATAATAAAAGAAAAAACAATAAACCAAATAAACGCAGATGAATTTGAAGTAGAACTTACAGTTAACTCAGTAAAAGTACATACACCAATAGTAACGGATTTACTATTAAGTACAGTAGGAGATAACTATAACCAAGAAATAAATGGAGATGAAAATGCAAGAGCATTAATTCTAGGAATGAAAAATGTTATAAGATACGATACAGAAGGAAAACATCTAAATATTTTAGGATATGGAAATAGAGACTATAATGAATATATAGAAAAAAAGGAAATCAAATTTCCATTTGATATATACTTTGATACAGATTTAAAAGACAATTCAAAATTCAAACCAAAAGACACCTGGATAACAGTAACAAAAGAAGATACAAATATATATGTACCAACTTGGGTAGACGAAGGAATATATATGGTTAAAAGTAAAACAACAGCAATAAATTCAAATGAAACATTAAATCTTGAAACAGCAGATTCAAACCTTGATCCAACAGAATATATAGTCACAGATGAAATGGAAGTAAAAATAATAGGAAGACTATATGGCTTAAGAATAAATGATATAAATGATTACCCAACATGGGAAGAAGTATTTAGAGAAAAAGAAGGAAGCTACACCCATAAAGAAGGAATATATTACCCAGTAGGACATAACGATGAAAACGGAGAAAGAAATAGAAACAATCCTAAATACCTACTACCAATAATACCAGGATCACACCCAATATACAGTAACGTAGGAAACATAAAAACTGGATATAGTTTTAGATATGAGCTAAAAACAATAGGAAACTATAAAAATAATGATAAAATAAAAATAACACCAACCTTTAAATATGTAGATAAAGAAGGAAATATTAACAAAGAAATAAATTTATGGTCATTAATAACAGATGGAAATAATGAATATTTAATTAATTTAAATGAAATAGAAAATAAAAATGAACTAAGAGAAAAACTACTATATGAAATAGAAGTAGGAGACCCATATAGAGATATAACA
>JAYEHA010000352.1:0-1845 GCA_034659335.1 Bacillota bacterium | reverse complement strand
ATCATATATAAAAAAATATATGAGTGATAATGATTTGTTCAAAAAATACACATTACAGGAAGTTTTAGATGAAATAGATGTAATAGAAAAATTTAGTTATCCGGAGAAAAAAACAAGAATTGGAGAGATAACAAAAAAACAAGAGAAATTATTTGAGCTGCTTGGAGTAAATAGTCCTACCACGTTATAATTTGCCGGGAATGCAGGTTCTATGCTAACAATCTTATAATCTGTTCAGCTAAACTTTCTAATGAATTTTCAGTTGTCTTTTTATTTATTAACTCTTCAAGAGTTGATGGCTTACTAATTATTGAAAAAACAGAAGTAACACCATTTTCATAAATTTCTTCAGAAATTTCTCCTACACTTCCAGCAATTACAATTACTTTTTTATTATACTTTTTTGCTAACTTTGCGACTCCAATTGGAACTTTACCATTTAAAGATTGATAATCGAAACTTCCCTCACCAGTAATAACTAAATCGCAGCTCTTAATCTCACTTTCTAAATTGAGGATATTGCTAACAATATCAAATCCAGATTTAAGACTAGCATCTAAAAAAGCTACTAATCCTCCACCTAATCCACCAGCTGCACCAGCCCCTTTAATATTTAATACATCTTTACCTAAATCTTTTTTTATTACTTCTGACAAATTAAACAAATTCTTATCAAGCATCTCTATCATTTTATCATTTGCACCTTTTTGTCTCGCATACACATACGCAGCCCCATTTTCACCACATAATACATTATCAACATCACATGCAACTTGAAATTTAGATTCTTTTATTCTTTTATCAATCTCACTAATATCAATATTTACTAAATCTTTTAGCCCATTTCCATTTAATTCAATTTCACTATTCTTATTATCTAAAAATTTTACACCTAATGCCCTTGCTAATCCAATACCACCATCATTTGTTGAACTACCACCTATAGCTACGACAAATTCTTTACATCCTTTATCAAGTGCATCTAATATCAACTGTCCTACACCATAAGTAGTAGTTTTAGAGGGGTTTCTATCTTTTTCTTTAAGAAGTTCCAATCCAGCCACAGTAGCCATTTCTATAATTGCAATATCTTCATCTACAATACCATAACTACCATTTATCTTTTCTCCTAAAGGTCCAACCACTTTAGTATTAATGATTTTCCCATTTAAATTATTAACAATGATTTCCATTGTTCCTTCTCCACCATCAGCAAGAGGAATTTCCATAATTTCTACCCTATTATTTACTTTTATAATTCCTTTTTTAATACTTTTAGAAACATCAATTGCACTTAACGAATCTTTAAATGAGTCTACCCCAATTAGTATTTTCATCTGACCACCTTTTGTCCTACGTTGTCATTTAATTATAAAAAAACATTATGTCGATTTTCTAATAATTATTTTAGGTTCAATCATCTTTGATTTCACTCGATTATTTTTACTTTTTATTATATCAACTAACATATCAACTACTTCTTTAGAAAAAACATCTATTTCTTGAGAAATTGTAGTTAACGCTGGAGTAATATAATTAGAATACTTAATATTATCAATACTCAGTACAGCAATATCTTCTGGAATTCTAAGATTTCTTTCTTTTATTGCTTTATAAACACCAAATGCTCTTTCATCTCCAGAAATAAAAATTGCATCTAATTTTCCTTTATCTATTAATTCTATTGTTTTTTTATAAGCCAATTCAATATTTAATACGCCAAATATAATATCACAATTAATTTTACTTTCTACGCAAGCTCTTTTAAAACCATTTGCCCTTTCCTGATTTACAATAAACTCTTCATTACTAAGTAAAAACTTTATATTTTTATATCCTTTTTGT
>JAYEHA010000351.1:0-1851 GCA_034659335.1 Bacillota bacterium | reverse complement strand
TAATACTATCATTATATAATTTTTAATATAAATTTCACAGCACTAATTTTATTTATTTTTTACTCACATTAATAAATTCAAATTTATCCACATCAAATAAACCTCTTGCAGTTAATTTTAATGATGGAATAACTGGCAAAGACATAAAACTTAAAGTCATAAATGGATTAATATTCTTATTTATTTTAAGTTCATCAAAAGAATATTCAAGCATTTTAGATAATTTCTCTTCAACATTTTTCAAAGGAATATCTGTAATTAATCCTGCAATATCTAATTTGAGTTCTGCTTTTACTTCATTACCCCTTACAATTACTATCCCACCATTAATTTCCTTTATCCTATTAATTGCAACTAACATATCTCTATCATTATCACCTAATACAACAAGGTTATGTGAATCATGACTAATTGTAGTTGCTATTGCACCATTTGTTAAATTAAAATTTTCAACTAATCCTAGTCCGATTTTGCCAGTTGCATGATGCCTTTCAATAACAGCCATTTTACATATATCTAAATATTCATTATTAATATATTCACCTTTTTCATTAATACTAACTTTTCTTAAAGCTTTTTCCGTAATTAATGAAAATGGTTTTACACCAATTACATAAGCAATATCAGAATCAAGTTTTAATACTAATTCTTTAATATCAATATCAGCTATATTTACTGTATTTCTTACACTTTCATCGACAAGATCTCTAGTCTTAAATAGAATTTTATTATCATTATAAACTAGCTTTCCTTTTTTATAAACTGAATGTATATCAAAAGTGTTTAAATCATTCAATATTAATAAATCAGCATCGTAACCCGGTGCTATCCCGCCAATATCCCGTAATCTATAACATTCAGAAGCATTAATAGTTGCCATCTGAATAGCAGTAATCGGATCAATTCCTGATTTTATTGCTAACTTCACATTATAATTAATATGACCTTTATTAATTAAATCTTCAGGATTTTTATCATCTGAACAAAATAAACATCTTCTATAATTATATTCATTAACACCACCAATCAAATTTTTTAAATCTTTTGATGCTGAACCTTCTCTAATTGAAACATACATTCCACGATTTAATCTTTCTTTCATTTCTTCAATAGTCGCACATTCATGGTCAGTTTTAACACCATTTATCATATATGCATTTAATTCCTTATTCATTAAACCCGGCGCATGTCCATCTACTATCTTTCTCTTAGCTAATTCCATTTTTTTTAATATTTCCTTATCACCATTAATAACACTTGGATAATCCATTAGTTCACCAAGTCCTAGTACAAGATCTTTTTTCAATAATTCTTGAGTATCTTTATAGTCAACTCTTGCTCCCGTATCTTCAAAAGATGTTGCTGGAACACATGACGGTATCATAAAAAATATGTTTAAAGGTATATCTTTAGATGAATCTATTAAATAATTTATTCCTTTAACTCCTAAAACATTCGCAATTTCATGAGGATCAGCAATAATTGTAGTCGTTCCATTAGGAACTACTATTTCTGCTAATCTCTGTGGTGTTACTAATGTTGATTCTAAATGCATATGGCTATCTACTAATCCAGGCGAAACATATTTTCCTTTAACATCAATATATTTCTTAGCTTTATAATCACCAAATCCAATTATTTTTCCATTATTAATTGCAATATCATTTTCATGAATTTCATGAGTAAATACATTAATAATTTTACAATTTTTTAAAACTAATTCAACTTCCTTTTCACCTCTCGCAAGACTCGCTCTTATCTCCATTTTCTCAATTCTATCCACAAGTTTCCCCCTTAGTTAATCTAATAATGTTAATTAAAGCATAATTTATTTTTTTAATGTTTTCATTT
>JAYEHA010000350.1:0-9621 GCA_034659335.1 Bacillota bacterium | reverse complement strand
AATATTAGTAATGAAGGTTTAGAATTTAGAATAATTAACGCAAGTAATGATATTGTTCAATTATTTAAATTGATGCGATTAGATGAATTTTTTATAATAGAAGAATAATTTGGAGATGGTTATATGAGCCACAATGTTTTAGTTGCTGATGATGGCAAAATGAATAGGTTTATTATTAAAAAAATATTAAATGATAATATGAAAATAGTGCAGATATTTGAAGCGGTTAATGGGCTTGAAGTATTTGAAATATTAGAAAAAAATGATATTGATTTAATCATTTTGGATTTGATTATGCCTAAAAAAAATGGATTTGATACTTTAAGAGAATTAAAGGTTAATTCTAAATGGCAAGATATTCCTGTAATTGTTAGTTCTACGATTACGGAAATTTCAAGTGTTGAAGAAACTTTAGGTGGAGGAGCAATTGATTATTTTACTAAGCCTTTTTCAAAAGAAGATATTGAAATAATTTTACCTCTTAAAATAATTAATGCTATTAAGTATTTTGAGCAGAAAAAAACAATTAAAAAATTGAATATGCAAATAGAAGAAGAATTGAAAAATGCAAATGTTTTTCAAAATCTTATGTTACCAAAATCAAATCAATTTACTGAGTTTGAATTGTGTATTAAATTTAAGCCATCATTGGGAATAGGTGGAGATTTTTTTGATTGTGTTGAAACAGATGAAGGGCTATGGTTTATGATTGCTGATGTAACGGGACATGGAATTGCTGCTGGTATGATTTCTTCTATGGTTAAAGTTATGTTTAGAAATGGTGTTAATAATAAACTGATTGATTCTCCGTCGAAAATGTTAGAAAATATGAATAATAATGTTTTTAGTTATTTTTATACAAGTCCTACTGATACTAGTGTTGTATTTACAGGATTTGTTGGGCTTATTGAAAATGAAGTGTTGAAATATTCAAGTGCTGGGCAACCTTTTCCATTACTTTTACATGATAGTGAAAATAAAATTATACCTTTAAAACAAACTGGTATGAATATTGGTTTTTTTGATAAAATGACGTATATTGATGAAGAAGTTAATATGAATAAAAATGATACTTTATTGCTTTACACTGATGGGCTATTTAGTTCGGGAACTTTTTCTGATTTTTCTAGTTGGCCGGAGATAGAAACGTTTGCTATAGAGAATATGGAAATATTAAAAAATAATCCCCATCAGTTTTTAGATGATATATTTTGGCATTTTTTAAATAAGCATATTCAAAATGGGAGTGAATTTACGGATGATGTAGCAATTATGTTGATTAAATTAAAATAGAAGGTGAATATGATAAGAGTAAATCGAAAAAATGATGAAACGAGAAAAATTGTAATTGAGAAGGATTATTTGATAAACGCGGATGGATCAGTGCTTATTTCTACAGGTAATACGAAAGTAATATGTACTGCTATAATAGAGGAAAAAGTGCCTAGATTTTTAAAAGATACGAATAAAGGATGGATAACTGCAGAATATTCTATGTTGCCTGCTGCAACTGAGCAAAGATATCGAAGAGAAAGAGAAAGAAGTAAAATATCTGGAAGAACAATGGAGATTCAGCGGCTTATAGGAAGAGCTCTAAGAGCGGTTGTTGATTTAGAAAAAATGGGTGAGAGAACGATTTGGATTGATTGTGATGTTATACAAGCTGATGGTGGAACAAGAACTGCTTCTATTACTGGTGCATTTATAGCAATGGCATTAGCCGTTGATAAATTGATTGAAAAAGAGATTTTATTGGAAAATCCGATAAATGATTATTTAGCAGCGGTAAGTGTTGGGAAGGTAGATGGTGAAGTCCTTTTGGATCTCTGTTATATTGAAGATTCGAGTGCTGATGTAGATATGAATGTTGTTATGACGGGAAGCAAAAAATTTGTTGAGATTCAGGGTACTGCCGAAGAGAGTGTTTTTGACAGAAGTGAATTGGATGATTTCTTAAATTATGCAGAAAAAGGAATTTTAGAGTTTATAGAAGAACAAAAGAAATATATTCAATTAGAATTAGGAGACGAGGAATAATGAAGTGTGTTTTGGCTTCTAGTAATAAGCATAAGTTAGATGAAATAAATAAAATCATGAATGAATTTAATATTGAATTGATTACGATGGATGAAATTGGATTAGGAAATTTAGAAATTGTTGAAGATGGTAATACATTTGAAGAAAATTCATTTATAAAAGCTGAAACGGTAAGAGATATTACGAATTTACCGACTATTGCGGATGATTCGGGGTTAATGGTGGATTATTTAAATGGTGAACCTGGAATATATTCGGCACGTTATTCTGGTAAAAATGCTTCTTATGAAACTAACAACACTAAATTGTTAGCAGAACTAAGTGGAGTGGGAACAGTAGATAGAAGCGCAAGATTTATAACTGTTATTACATTATTATTTCCGAATGGAGATAAAATTGTAGTTCAAGGAATTGTTGAGGGAGAAATTTCAGAAAAAATCTGTGGAGAAAATGGGTTTGGTTATGATTCGCTTTTTATTGTTAAAGGGTATGGTATTACTTTTGCAGAAATGGATTCTAATTTGAAAAATCAGATTAGTCATCGAGCTAAAGCGCTTCAAGAGTTGAGATTGAAGTTAGAAAATTATTATGGAGATAGTAATGAAAATATTAATAGTTAGCGATTCGCATGGAGATAAAGAAACTCTTTTATCTGTTATTGAAAAAGAAAATCCTGAGAAAGTATTTTTCCTTGGCGATTATATTTCTGATATTTATGAAATTGAAAGTTTGTTAAATGCTGATATTTGTGCAGTTAAAGGTAATACTGATGTTGGAGTAAATGGTGTAGAAGATATTATTTTAAATATATATAATCAAAGGATTCTTCTTACGCATGGTCATAAATATAATGTTAATCAAACTATGTATAAGTTATATTTAAAAGCGCGCGAAAATTTTGTTGATTATGTTTTTTTTGGTCATACACATAGATATGAAGATTTTATTGAAAATGGTATAAGATTTATTAATCCGGGAAGTATTGCTAAACCGCGAGATGGGGACAAGGGTACTTATATAATTTTTGATATGCAAGTTGATGAAGTTAGAATTATAAAAAAAGTGTTGACTTAATGTACTAATATAGATATAATGATATTCGTCGTTAAAACATTAATAAATTAATGTATGCGGGTGTAGCTCAGTGGTAGAGCCTCGGCCTTCCAAGCCGATTGCGAGGGTCCGATTCCCTTCACCCGCTCCAAGATATGCGTTCATAGCTCAGCAGGATAGAGCATCGGCCTTCTAAGCCGAGGGTCGGGGGTTCGAATCCCTCTGGACGTGCCATATATGGCGGTTGTAGTCAAGTGGTTAAGACACAGGATTGTGACTCCTGCATGCGTGGGTTCAAATCCCATCAGCCGCCCCATATAAATTTTATTATTATGACCCATTAGCTCAGTTGGTAGAGCATCTGACTTTTAATCAGGGTGTCTGGCGTTCGAGTCGCCAATGGGTCACCAAAGATATGCGTTCATAGCTCAGCAGGATAGAGCATCGGCCTTCTAAGCCGAGGGTCGGGGGTTCGAATCCCTCTGGACGTGCCATATATGGCGGTTGTAGTCAAGTGGTTAAGACACAGGATTGTGACTCCTGCATGCGTGGGTTCAAATCCCATCAGCCGCCCCATATAATAAATAAAACTCCAATATTGGAGTTTTTCTGTATGCGCTGTTAGCTCAGCTGGATAGAGTAGGTGACTTCGAATCACTTGGTCGTGGGTTCAAATCCCGCACAGCGTGCCATAATAAAAACGTCTATTAATATTGCTATTGCAATGTTTATAGACGTTTTTTTATTTAAGAAATTTACTTAATAAAATGCTTAAAATTTGTTTTACCGTGATTCTTGCCGTGATTGTACGACATTACTTGATGATATTTTAATAAATTTGATATCATTTTAGTGTTTTTGCAATTTTATCAGAAGCGGTTTTATCTGCTTTTTTAATTTGGTGAGAATAGATTTTCAAAGTGGTAGTTGCATCGCTATGATCAAGTCTAGAAGCAATAGTTTGAAGATCTATTTCATTCTGAAACTCCTACCACTGAAGTAGTGGGGTTCTTAAATACGTTAACTTCCAAAATACTCTCACAACCTCAAGGATTGCTACAACATATTAAGACTAATTAATTTCTTTATTGTGATTTTCTAAAAATTCTTCATAATGCTTATTGCATAAATCTCTATCAATTTCTTTTAAATTTGGTTTTACATTCATAATTAAAAATGCTGAATATAAATCTCTTTGTATTTTTTTACCATCCAATATATTCCATCTTTCATTAAGTTTTTTCTTTTTATAAGTATCATCAATATGATTATATTGACTTGCTTTAACTGTCCAAGTGTTTATTTTGTGTATCTCTTTTTCTTGATAATCTAATTTTCTATTAATAATTTCTATTAATTTTGCTGGTGCTTTATTGGCTAGGGATTTACCAAATCGTTTTTTCTTGTTAATTTTTCCTGTTTTTTTATTAATTGTGTCTTTTTAGCTCTTTTTTGAAGCCCTTTAAAGTTCATATCTTCTACATATACAACATTTCCTAAACTAATAATATAGTTAGCTATTTTTTCATGAGATTGTTTTCTTAGAACTTTTTGTTTTCTCAAAAGTTCTTTTAATTTGTTTTTTGCTTTTACATATTTATTTGAATTATTCCATTTAAGTTTTACGCCTTTTTTAATTGTGCCGTTAGCATTAAAATTATCCGGATTATTAGAACGTCTTTGTCTATTGAGTTTTCTTAATAAGATACGTTTTTCTTTTTCTAATAAATCTATTTTAGGTGCTAATTCTAATAATCTTACTTCTTTATTAGAAACAATAGCAATACTACTTGTCCCAATATCAAGACCAACCTTTTCATTTTTAGTTGTTCTTTCTTTTTTAGGCGGTACACCTTTTAAAATTAACTGAATATAATATTTTTTCTCGCCACGAATAGTTTTTTTAGAATTCGACAATATTTTATATTATTTTCTAAGGCTTCTTTAGCATAATCATTCTTCTTTTTTATAATAATTGGAATATCTAAGTTGTTCCATTTAAGTTTTTGATTTCGATATTTAATGCCTATTCCATTACTTTTTCCTTCTAAAGAATTAAATGATGCACTATCATATTTTTTAAATTTCACTTTAACTTTAGAGTTAAATAATTTCTTTTCAAAAGCTTTAAAGCAACGTGTCGCTATCTTTTGAATAGTAAAACTATCAATATTTTCTTTGAAATGTTTTTGTATTGGTTTTACAAAGTCATGAAGTGAATATTCCGTTAATTCAAATTTTTTATTTGTTTTTCTAAAGTTTTTAGTTTTTTGTTGATTTATCCATTTTTAATGTTTTTTGATAAATTTTACTTTGCTCCATATTCCTATATCTTTTATAAAGCTCATTAAGGCAAGCATTATAAATTTGTCTACCGATATCAAGTCTTTTGTTTAAAATATCTTTTTGATATTTTTCAGCATTTAATTTAAGTGTTAAAACAAAACGTGATTTTGACATATTGTACTCCTTATTATATTTATTGTTTTTTTTAATATTTTCAATTCCTAAAATTATAATTTACCTTATTATAAAATTTTCCGGAGTATTCCTCAATTTCTCGCAGTACATTAAAAGTTACTCCATCTAATTGGATGCATAGGACCGCCTTTGTTAGTAGTAAGAATTCTATCAGTAAATTTCCAATCAGGAATAATAGTAGATAATTCATTAAGATTATCTTTTTGTTTTAATAAGACTTCTTTTAATGCATTATCAAAATATATTTCTCTAGTTGATGTTTTATTTTTTGGGCTTTTGGTAATAACACCATAACCACTCACATATTGACTAGTTCTAACAACGTTAAATGAATTATTTTGAAAATCAAAATCCTTCCATTCAAGTCCCATTACTTCACCATTTCTAAGTCCACAAAATAGTCCTAAATATATAGCAGTTTTATATTTAAGTTTTACATTTTTATTATCCAGTAACTTTAATAAAGTTTTAGCTTCATCAATAGATAAAAAATTATCTTTTCGTGATTTATATTTTGGGGCTTTGACTTTATCTAAAGTATTGTATTCTAATAATTCCCATCTCACTGCATCTGCTAATATTGAGTGTAATAACTTTTGGATATTGTTGATAGATTTACTGGCCATATTTTTAGTTCTTAAAATTTCATATAAATCTATGAAGTTCATTGGTTTAAGATCATTAAGTTTAATTGCACCTAAGTGCTCCAGGATGTGTAAATTTAATTTAGTTTTATAAGAGCAATCCGGTAATATGTCAAGGGTTAAATTCAAATAAATAGAATAGTTAAGCTTATTATGAAGAAGGGAGAGTAAGATGAATATTAATTTAATATATATTTTAACTGCAGTAATTATTGGGATGGTAATGCCAGGACTATTTCAAATATTTAAAGATCTAAAAGTTGGTGAAGGTGAAAGAAAGTTACTTATGGAAATAGTAACTGAAACGATTTCTAATTTAATTAAGTTAGCTGCAATAGAAACTAATGAGGATCTAATACTTGTGGCCACAGATATTACGATATCAAAATTAAAAGATAATAATATAAAAACATTTACCAGGAGTGAGATTCAACAGATTATAAAGATTATAATTGATAAACTTCCTGATGAAAAAAGTAATTAAGTGATGCCACTCTTGGAGTGGCTCTTTTGTTTTTTTGATTATATTATATGCTTATTTTGATTAAAAATGGGTATAATAAAAATAAGGAAGTAATATCAAATATTACTAAATAATAACAAATAGTGAATAGTCTTGACAGTAAATATTAAAAAGTTATATAATTTGAGTAGATTTTAAAAAGATTCTAACCGATGATAAAAATTGAATCAATTGGAGTAATTATGAATATCGCAGAAGGAAATTTGATGGGGAAAAGAGAAATATTAAAAGATAAATCTAATGAAAATAATATAATTGCTAATATAGCTGCTAATATGGGTTATTATCATATTGCTGTTAGTAGGAATTATTATAGTTTGTTTCAATTAATTATTTATATTTTTGACGAATTATTGATAGAAGAGTATTTAGAGATGAAATTAAAATACGTATCTAAAAACAATTCTATTGGTACACATCAAATAAGAATTGAATCAATAAAAAAATTTATTAAGGAAAATAAAGAAAAATATGGCATTAAGCCTTCAGAGATGCATAATGTTATTAAACTTGGTATGATGAAAAAAGATAGAAGGGAATCAGATTATGAGTCTAAAAATATTTTGAAAAATAATTATGAGAAAAATAATATTATATATTGTGCAGTAGTTAGAGCTTTTGATAGAATAATTGATTACGAGGAGGGATTATGATGAAAAACGGTATAAAAAAACATATTGAAAAATTTGTTAATGAAGTGAAAGAAACCTTTAGTATTGAGTTTAATATCAACTATGGATTTATTGCTGAAATTGATGAGTATTATATTTATCATAATAGCAAACAAATTGATAGTTTAGAAAAAGAAGATAGTTTAGATTCGGAAAAATTATTGAATTGTTTTTTTGAACATTTTTATAATAATAATTTTTATAATATTCATTTAGATTATCAACCTAAAATATTTTTTGTTAATCGACAAAAAGATTATAATATAAAGTTAAAAAATATATATAACAATATAAGAATAAGTAATAAGTTAAAAGATGATAAAAGTTATAATAGCAATTCAATAGAAAACAAATTAAATATTTGTGAATCTACTGAATCTAAAAACAGAGATAAAGTTTTACGTAATAAAACAATTGTTGGCAAATACATGGGTTCGAAAAAAAATGATTCGTTATGGGATTATGATGAAAACAATATTGTTAAGAGGGCTGCATAATGAAAATAGAAGGCGCAAGTATAAAAAGTGATTTAAAATTCAGGCAATATATTGTTGATTATGTTAGATTCGAGACTAATTATAATTACAATTATGATAGTGAAGATGATAAAATAGGAATTAACTTTAATATTGATAGGGAAGTACAAGAAATAGGTGATGATTTATATGCTGTATCTTTAATAGTTGATATATTTGACGATCCAAAAGAAGAAAATTATCCTTTTACTATGAACTTAAAGTTAACAGGGATATTTGAACTTGAAAGTGATATTGAAAATTCAAATGATTTGTTGGAAAAAAATGCGATTGCTATACTTTTTCCTTATGTTAGAGCATTAGTTTCAAATTATACAGCTAATGCAAATGTGGAACCGTTGATATTACCGCCTATTAATGTAATTAAAATGGTTGAAAATAATAAGAAACATAAATAAACTGATTCTTAATAGAGTCAGTTTTTATTTTGATAATTAAATTTATTATATTTTTAATTGTCTGCCTACGATGAGGAAGTTTAATCAAGACAAATTAAGAAATAAAAAAGAGTAATAGAAATTTACAATTCCTTAAAAAGCTTAAATTTCAACGATTATAGATAATAATAAATAGCAGAAACTATTTGATGAGAAACACGCTCCGCATATCTGATTGTTCCAAATAAATATAATGTTTATTTCGCCGTGATTTTGCCGTGATTATGACGGCAAACTATATCAATACGTAACAATAATAGGAAAAGGTAAAAAAGCAAAAAGCACTAATTCCAATGGTTTTATGGCATTTTAAATGAAGCTAAAAGTAACGGTATATAACTTCGAATCACTTGGTCGTGGGTTCAAATCCCGCACAGCGTGCCATAAAATTAAGTGTGATAAATCTTATTTTATTAAGATTTATCACACTTTTTATTTTATAAAATAATAATATTAATTTGTGTTTTAAGTCATTTTTAATGGGTAAATTAACAATATAACAAAACAAGATCCATTATTATTGAAAGGGGATGGATATATGAAAATAGTAGTTAGTGGAAGACATATGCATGTAAGAGAAGAACTAGTAGAGTATGCGGCAAGTAAGTTGGAAAAATTTGATTCATATTTTGATGAGAATGTTGAAGCGCATTTGACATTTTCTCATAGGAAGAAAGAACAGATCTTTGAAGTGACAATCTTAATGAAAAGGGGTGTAGTGTTAAGAGGTGAAGATTATTCTGAGGATATAAGAACTGCCATAGATGGTGCAATAGCAAAAGTTTCTAGGCAGATAAGAAAGCATAAAGCAAAACTTGAAAAGAAATATTATGGTGAAGAATCAATTAAATTTGTCGATGTACCAAACTTTGAAGAGGTTGAATTGGGTGGTAAAATTGTTAAAAGTAAAAGGTTTGGGATTAAGCCGATGATGGCTGAAGAAGCAGCTATGCAAATGGAATTAATTGGACATGATTTTTTTGTTTTTCTTAATGCCGAAACGGATGAAGTAAATGTAATATATACAAGAAAAGATGGGAATTTTGGTTTAATAGAGCCATATTTTTAAAAACATATTTAATTAAATAAAAAGCAGCTAAAAGTTATGAAAAATTTACTTTTAGCTGTTTTTTGTTTGAATGTATCCTTTAAAATGCGGTAAAAATGATGTATAATGTAGAAAGTGATAAGTTATGAAGAAAGGTGATTATATGTTTATTGAATCGATGATATTAGGGT
>JAYEHA010000349.1:0-1874 GCA_034659335.1 Bacillota bacterium | reverse complement strand
GTCAACAATGGAAAGCGCCGGTACAAGAATGGGTGCAGGATATGTATGAGGATAGATTTGGTGAGAATAAGTTAGAAAAAATAATTAATAAGTACAAAGGTGTTACCAAATAATCACTTTTATTTATTAAGTGATGCTAATAATTCTTCAATTTCTATTGTTTTTGGATACATCACTATTTTTTGCTTGTTTTAGTGCTTTTCCAATATCATCTATTATTCAACTCATTTAATTTAAAATAATTTTGAAAAAACACCAAAATAAACTAAATTAAAGCTTTTTGCCTTCTGTTTAATGATATAATATAAGTGATTTAATAGGGATAAAGGTACTGAAACTCTCACCACTGAAGTGATGGGTTATTAACTTCTACGGAGATTAAAAATATAGGATTAATCAAATTTTTTTGGTTAGTCTTTTTTGTTATACAAGAAAAATATTATAACGCGCACAACAAATTGGTTGTAACTTGCACAATAAAAATGTTATATTTTGCATAAATAAATTATAAAAAGTTATATATTCTGATATTATGGAATTGGTGATAAATATGAATGAGTATATTAGTAGAGTTATGGATAAAGTAATTAAATATGAGTTAGAAGCATTTGGTGCAGTTTTAATAACTGGTCCAAAATGGTGTGGTAAAACCACTACTGCAAAGCAAATAGCGAAAAGTGTTTTATATATGCAACATCCAGATAAATAAGAATCTTATTTAACTCTTGCAGGAATACAACCATCAAAGCTATTAGAGGGAGAAAAACCAATATTGATTGATGAATGGCAAATGGCTCCGCAATTATGGGATGCTGTAAAATTTGATGTAGATACAAAAAATGAAACTGGACTTTATATTTTGACCGGTTCTACTACAATAGATGAAAGTAAAATATCACATTCTGGAGCAGGTAGAATCAGTCGGATTAAAATGGTAGTGTAGGACTTGAAGATGTATTTGATGGAAAGAATCAACTAGAAGGTGTTTCAACTTTAAGTATAGAAGATATAGCAGATCTTATAATAAGAGGCGGTTGGCCAGGCAATTTAGAAAAACCATTAAAAATAGCTATAAGATCAATAGAAGAATACTACGATATAATTGCAACTTCAGAGATTAAAACTGTAGATGGTGTCAAAAGGAATAAAGAAACTACGAAGAGTATTTTAAGATCTTTAGCAAGAAATACTTCATCAACCGGATCAGATTCAACAATATTAAGTGATATTAAAGTTAATAATTTTTAAATACACAGAAATACTTTGTCAGATTATTTAAACGCATTGAGAAAAATCTTTGTAATAGAAGATCTACAAGCATGGAGTCCAAAATTAAGGTCAAAGACTATAATAAGAACTTCTAGTAAAAGACATTTAATAGACCCGGCTATTGCTGCTAGCATGTTAAAAGCATCACCAGAGGACTTAATATATGATATGAATACCTTTGGTCTATTATTTGAATCCTTAGTTGTTAGAGATTTATGAATATACGCACAAGCTATAAGAGGATACGTATTTCATTATAGAGATAACACAGGATTAGAAGCAGATGCAGTAATACATTTAGATGATTATTACAGGAACCGGCTATGCTTAAAAGAAAAGGCGGAGTGTTCGTTGTCCCTATTGGTTGCTTAAATCACTGATAGGAAATATTATTTATCAGAATTGTTTAATAAAATATAGAAACAAGTTTTATTTGCAGAATATATGATATAATATAACTATAGGATGTAGTAAGGGTAAAGGTGATTAGATGAAAATACAAAATCCACATGATAAATTTTTTAAAGAAACTTTTTCAAATGTTGCTGTTGCAAAGGATTTTATTAATAATTATTTACCGAAAAATATTATAAATATAATTGATA
>JAYEHA010000348.1:0-9705 GCA_034659335.1 Bacillota bacterium | reverse complement strand
TGTTGAAAAATCTTTAGTAATTATTAAACCAGATGCAATAAAGAAAAAATTATTAGGAGTTATAATTAAAATTTATGAAGAAAATGGATTGACAATTGAAGATCTGTATATGGCAGAGGCAGAATTAGATGTTTTAAGAAAACATTATGAAGAACATGTAAATAGAGATTTCTATGAACCATTATTATCATTTATGTCTAGTGGTCCTGTTTGTGTATTATTAGTTTCTGGTAGTAATGCAGTAGAAGTAGTAAGAGAAATTAACGGTGTTACAAATCCTGCAAAAGCTAGGCCAGGTACAATAAGGTATTTATTTGGTACGGATGTTCAAAAAAATGCAGTTCATGGGTCTGCAAATAAGGAAGATGCAGATAGAGAAATAAAGATTTGGTTCAATTTGGGATAAAAAACTGTAACACTTTTGTAATATGTGCTTGATACCATACAAGAAACATGCTATAATAGCTATAATGTTAATATAATTTAACAATTACAAACAAGGAGGGTTATAAAAATGGAAAATATGAATAACAATTTACCAGAAAGAGATGGATTTGCATCGAAATTTGGTATTATTGCTGCAGCTGCTGGCTCAGCAATCGGATTAGGTAATATTTGGAAATTTCCTTATATTACAGGTGTTTATGGTGGTGCTGCATTTATTTTAGTTTATTTAATATGTATTGGTTTTATTGGTTTACCAGTTATGCTTTCAGAATTTACAATTGGTCGTAAAGCAAACAAAAATGCAATTGGTTCATTTAAAGAATTAGCTCCTAAATCACCTTGGTTTATTACAGGTTGGATGGGCTTCTTAGCTGCATTTTCAATTTTATCTTTTTATGGTGTTGTTGCAGGTTGGACTTTAGATTATGTTGTTAAAGCTGTTATGAATGTTTTTGCAAGCCAAGATGCTGATGCGATAGCTGGAACGTTTACTGGTTTAATAAGTAGTACATGGACACCAATGTTCTGGCAAGTAATATTTATGGCTTTAACTGCTGGAGTAGTACTTGGTGGAGTTAAAGATGGTATTGAGAAATATTCAAAAATATTAATGCCTTTATTATTAGTTATTATTGTTATTTTAGATATTCGTGCCGTAACACTTCCTGGAGCTGGAGAAGGAGTTAGTTTCTTATTAAAACCAGATTTTTCTAAACTTTCTGGAGAAGCTGTACTTTCTGCATTAGGACATGCATTTTTTAGTTTATCTTTAGGTATGGGTACTATGATTACTTATGGTTCTTATATTGGTAAAAAAGAGAATTTAGGCGAAATTGCACTTCAAGTTACAATCGCTGATACGTTAATTGCTTTATTAGCTGGTTTAGCTATATTCCCAGCAGTATTTGCATTTGGTATTGAGCCTTCAGCTGGACCTGGTTTAGTATTTATTACTTTACCAAATGTATTCCAGCAGATGCCTGGTGGATATATATTCCAAATATTATTCTTTGTATTATTAGCTGTTGCTGCATTAACTTCTTCAGTATCAATTTTAGAAGTAGTGGTTGCTTATTTCCAAGAAGAAAAAGGTATATCTAGAAAAAGTGCTACTATTATTGCAACAGTTTCAATTACAATTTTAGGTATGGCAGCTTCATTATCAATGGGCCCATGGGCTGATTTCAAAATCTTATTACCAGGATTTGGAACTGTTGGAATATTTGATTGGTTAGATTTATTCTCAGCTAATTATATGTTACCACTTGGTGGATTATTTATATCATTATTTGTAGGATTTAAAATGGACAAAGATGATGTTTATAAAGAAGTTTCAAATGAAGAAGAATTATCTATTCCTTACTTTAATGCATATATATTTGCTAGTAAATTTATTGCACCAATTGGAATAGTAATTGTATTCTTAAGCAATTTTGGATTATTTTAATTAATATAGTAAAATAAATAAAAAACTAGAAGTTATTAGCTTCTAGTTTTTTTATTTATTAAAATTTATAGTTTGTTATTTCTTCACAGTATGAGCATGAATATCTAAGATTGCCATTTGATGATATAAGTGTGAATTCTGGAATAGCGTATATATCAGAATGGCTAATACATCTTGGGTTTTTACATTCAATAAACCCTTTAATTTTTTTAGGTATAGTTACTTTCATTTTCTTTTCTAATTTATCATTTCTAATTATATTTACAGTGATATTTTTATCAATTAATCCTAAAATATCTAAATCAAAATTATATTCGTCTTCTATTTTAATAATATCTTTTTTTCCTAAAGTTTTACTTGGAACATTCATAAGTAATACAACAGGACTTTCAACATATTTGCTAAATAATTTATTAAAAATTTTAGAGCCTTTACCTGCTGGGATATGGTCTATTACAATACCGTTTTTTATTCCATTTACCTTTAACATTATATCGCCCCCAATAATTTTGCTATAAGTGCCATTCTGACGTAAACGCCTAGTCTAGCTTGCTCAAAATAGATTGCTCTTTTATCTTGATCAACTTCTGGTGATATTTCGTTTACTCTAGGTAGTGGATGCATAATAATCATATCTTTTTTTGCAGATGATATTTTATCATTTGTTAAAATATACGAATTTTTAAGTTTAATATAATCTTCTTCATTAAAAAATCTCTCTTTTTGAATTCTTGTCATATAAAGAATATCAATTTTATCTATTACATTTTCAAGTTCAGTAGTCTCTATGATTTCAACATCATATTTTAATTTAATGCTATCGATTATTGAAGATGGTAAACGTAGTTCGTTAGGAGAAACTAAGTAAAACTTTTTAGTATTAAATCTAGCTAAAGTTTTGATTAAAGAGTGAACTGTACGACCAAATTTTAAGTCTCCACAAAATGCAATCGTATGATTTGAAATTGTATTTTTAAATTTTGTAATAGTGATTAAGTCGGTTAAAGTTTGAGTAGGATGTTGGTGACCACCGTCACCACCATTGATGATGGGAATAGAAGAGTATTCTGAAGCAAGTTTTGGAGCGCCTTCTTTTGGATGTCTCATAACTAAAATATCAGTGTATGCACCCATAACTTTAATTGTGTCACCTAAACTTTCTCCTTTTTTTGCAGAAGTAGTATTTACATCTGTAAATCCAATTAAGCTTCCGCCTAATCTTAGCATTGCAGAATCAAAACTAAATTTTGTTCTTGTGCTAGCTTCAAAGAATAATGAGCCTAGTATTTTCCCTTTGCATAAATCTGAATAAGTACTTGGATTTTTTTCCATTTTAATACCTAAGTTAACTAATTCAAGAATTTCTGAATTTGATAAATCCTTAGGTTCAATCAAGTGTTTAACATTTTTCATAATTTCCTCCTTTTTGATCTCTCTGAATCATTTTAAAGGTGCTACAATATTATTTTTTCTGAAAACAGAATATCATAATCTAAAAAAAGAGTCAATCAATTGTTTGAAAATTATCAAAGGAAGTGCTATAATAAGAGAATATTAGTGGAGGTTGATAAAATATGTTAAATGATAGTATTTCTATAGCTGTAATTAAAAGATTGCCTAAATACCATAGATATTTAAGAGAATTGCTTGCTAATGAGGTTGAGAGAATTTCTTCAAAAGAATTGAGTGATATAATAGGATTTACTGCTAGTCAAATTCGTCAAGATTTAAATAATTTTGGAGGGTTTGGGCAACAAGGATATGGTTATGATGTAAAAAATTTATTTAAAGAAATTAATGGTATTTTGGGGTTAGATAAAACATATAATACCATTATTATTGGTGCAGGTAATTTAGGACATGCACTAGCAAATTATAATTGTTTTAATAATTTTGGATATCAATTAAAAGCTATTTTCGAAATTAACCCTAGATTGGTTGGGATGAAAATTGCTAATGCGGAAGTATATGATATTGACTTGTTAGAAAAATTTATTAGTAATAATAGTGTAGATATTGCAATTGTTTGTACAAATGCTGCGTCTGCTCAAAAAATAACAAATAGATTAGAAAAAACAAATATTAATGCAATATGGAATTTTGCACCAGTTGATGTAAAAGTAAAGGGTGATATTGAAGTGCAAAATGTGCATTTAATTGATAATTTGCTAACATTAACTTATTTTATTAAAGATAGATATTAGTGAATTCTAAGGGGGGAGTATGAAAGAGGTAGTAATAGTAAGTGCAGTAAGAACAGCAGTAGGTACATTTGGTGGAAGTTTAAAAAATATTAGGCCTGACAAGTTAGGTTCAATATGTATTAAAGAAGCAATAAAAAGAGCTAATCTTAAAGTAACTGAAGTAGATGAAGTATTATTTGGATCCGTATTACAAGCGGGTTATGGACAAGGAGTTGCTCGTCAAGCAGCAATAGGCGCGGGATTACCCGTTGAAGTACCAGCAACAACAGTAAATATGATATGTGGTTCAGGGCTTAAAACAGTGTCTTTAGCAATGCAATCAATAATAGCAGGGGATAATGATGTTGTAATTGCAGGCGGAACAGAAAATATGTCAATGGCACCTTATATTCTTAAAAATGCACGTTGGGGGCAAAGAATGGGTGACGGAACCCTATATGACCCAATGGTAAAAGATGGGTTATGGGATGTATTTAATGATTATCATATGGGCATAACTGCTGAGAATGTAGCAGAACTTTATAATATTACAAGAGAAGAGCTAGATGAATTTTCAGCAAAAAGTCAAAATAAAGCAGAAAAAGCAAAAAAAGCTGGTAGATTTGTTAATGAAATTGTAGCTGTAGAAATACCTCAAAGGAAAAAGGATCCAATAATTTTTAAAGATGATGAGTTTATTAGAGAGGGTGCTACAAAAGAAGGTTTAGCAAAATTAAGACCAGCATTTAAAAAAGATGGAGTAGTTACTGCTGGGAGTTCTTCAGGTATAAATGACGGAGCAGCAGCACTTATAATAATGAGTAAGGAAAAAGTGGAAGAATTAGGTCTTAAACCTCTTGTAACTATAGTTGCTCATGCATCAGCTGGTGTTGATCCATCAATTATGGGAACAGGTCCGATTGCTGCAACAAAAAAAGTAATGGCAAAAATTGATTTGGAAATTTCTGATTTGGATTTGATTGAAGCAAATGAGGCGTTTGCAGCTCAAGCGATAGCAGTTAATAGAGAGCTTGGACTTGATACTGAAAAAGTAAATGTAAATGGTGGTGCAATAGCAATAGGTCATCCTATTGGAGCAAGTGGGGCAAGAATACTTGTAACGTTAATACATGAAATGATGAAAAGAGAATCTAAATATGGTCTTGCTACATTATGTATAGGTGGAGGAATGGGTGAGGCAGTAGTTGTAAAAAGATAAATATATTAATAAATAATATAGGCATAATCATTAGATTATGCCTATATCTTTAGTTTACTCTGGTGATATTGCATCTACAGGGCAAACACTTGCGCAAGCTCCACAATCAATGCAAGCATCAGCGTCGATAACGTATTGGTCATCTCCAGCAGATATTGCGTCAACAGGACACTCACCTTCACAAGCACCACACGAAATACAAGAATTGTCAATTACATATGCCATTGTTAAAACCTCCTTTAATTTTTATTCTTTCTTATTATATCAAAAGATTAGAGTTATAACAATGGAGTAATAAAAAAAATACAGAAAGGATTTTTTATGAAAGTATATGCTTTAATAGGTAAAAGTGGAACAGGTAAAAGTTATAAGGCATTAAATGTTGCATATAATTATAATATTGATCTTGTTATTGATGATGGGCTTTTAATTAACGGGAGTAGTTTATTAGGTGGAAAATCTGCAAAAAAAGAAAATACCATTATTGGTGCAGTTAAAAGAGCAATATTTCATCATAAAGATCATCGCAATGAGATAATAAGACAAATTAAAATAGGAAAATATAATTCA
Source organism: Bacillota bacterium (assembly GCA_034659335.1). GTDB lineage: Bacteria > Bacillota > Clostridia > Peptostreptococcales > Acidaminobacteraceae > HSG29. The sequence continues at coordinate 3,839 of JAYEHA010000348.1, read as the reverse complement.
ATACTTATTTTAGGAACGTCAGATAGAATGGTAAAAAAGATTGCTCATAATCTGAAATTAGGAAATATTGATAAAAAAATATATATAACGGATATTTCTAGCAAAGAAGAACTTAAATTAGCTTCTTTTAATAGAAATAAAAAAGGAAAACATATTATACCATTACCTACATTAGAATTAAAAAAGCATTTTAGTGGATATTTACTTGATAGAGTTAAAAGTATATTAAGGCATGAGACTGATGGCGGAGAATTAATTGGTGAAAAAAGTGTAACTAGACCAACATTTTCGTTTTATGGGAAATTTACTATTTCAGATAATACGATTATAGAAATAATGAGAATTGCAACAAAGAATAACAAGTATGTGAAATTTAGAAAAGCTAGAGTTATAAAAAATGATGATAGTATTAAACTTTTGGTCTATATAGATATAGTTTATGGAATAAATGTTGAAAGTGAAGTATTGAAGTTTCAGCAAAATATTATTAATAATATTTATAAAATGACACTTTTAAATGTAATTAAATGCGATGTTATTATTAAAGATTTAGATTACAAAATATCTAATTAACTGCCTTTAAATGCTAGTTTTGTTGATTTTTAAATTAAGAATCAATATAATTTTCTAAACCTTTTTGGATGCGATAACTACTAACTTTTATTATATCCCATTCATTTTGTCTTATTGTTGGGGTTATGTTTGAAATATATTTAAGATCTTTGATTATTATAGATTTGCTATAATCTAAATCATAATTATTAATTTTATCAGTGAAAAAAGCATGGGGATGGTTAATACTAGATCTTAAAGGTATACTAAATTCAATATTATTAATTTTGACTTGAACTATGATATAAGGTTTACTAGGTTTTCTACAAATTTTTGAATATAATTGTTGTTATATTTTTTATAAAAAATAGTATCTAATAAAAATGCGTTTATTTTCATGAACCACCTTAATCAATATAATAAAATAACCCTCAATTAGAATTAAGGGTTAAGATAATCTGCTATTGAGCATTTTTTTGATTACTTGCTCCCGCTCTAGGAGCAAATCTTCTGATCAAATTATATACCTAAACTACTTAATTGTCAAGGTTTCTAGACTGAAATTTCTCCACCGTTAAAAAAATAATAAAATTGTTTACAGAGATATTTATATATGTTATACTCATTTTGCATAGAGGGGTAATTATTTATTTAACAATGATTGCCTTTTTGAAAGAAACTAGGAAAACGTTTTTTTATTGGTATTGATTATTTTAAAGGAGATGTTTAAATGAAGTACACAGAAAGAGTTTACAATATTGTAGAATCTAAAAATGCAGAACAAAAAGAATTTTTACAAACTGTTCAAGAAGTGTTTAAATCAATTGAACCTGTTTTAGCAGAAAATCCAAAATATGAAGAAGCAGGAATTTTAGAAAGAATTACTGAGCCGGAAAGACAAATAATTTTTAGAGTACCATGGGTTGATGATAATGGTAAGGTGCAAGTTAATAGAGGTTTTAGAGTTCAATTTAATGGAGCTATAGGACCATTTAAAGGTGGATTAAGATTTCACCCAACGGTATATATTGGAATAGTTAAGTTTTTAGGTTTTGAACAAATATTTAAAAATGCTTTAACTGGACTTCCATTAGGTGGAGGAAAAGGTGGATCTGATTTTGCTCCAAATGGAAAATCTGATGCTGAAGTATTAAGATTCTGTGAATCATTTATGACTGAATTATATAGACATATTGGACCAGACGTAGATGTACCTGCTGGAGATATTGGTGTAGGTGGAAGAGAAATTGGATACTTATATGGTCAATATAGAAGAATTAAAGGTAGATTTGAAAATGGTGTTTTAACTGGAAAAGGTAGAAGTTATGGTGGAAGTTTAGTTAGACCAGAAGCTACAGGATTTGGAATTACTTATTTTACTAATGAAATGTTAAAAGCTAATGGCGAAACTTTTGAAGGAAAGACAGTTGTTGCTTCAGGCTTTGGTAATGTTTCTTGGGGAACTTGTAGAAAAGTAGCTGACTTAGGTGGAAAAGTAATAACTATTTCCGGTCCAGATGGATATGTTTATGATCCGGACGGAATTACTACTCAAGAGAAATTTGAGTATATGTTAGAAATGAGAGCTAGTGGAAGAAACTTAGTTAAAGATTATGCTGATAAATTTGGTGTTAAATATTTTAAAGGTGAAAAACCATGGGGAGTTAAAGGTGATATTATTATACCTTGTGCTACTCAAAATGAAATTCATATGGAAGATGCTAAAAAAATCGTTGCAAATAATATTAAATTTGTTTGTGAAGGTTCAAATATGCCTACTACAAATGAAGCATTGGACTTTTTACAAGAGTCAGGAATTATTGTTGGACCAGCAAAAGCTGCTAATGCAGGTGGAGTTGCAACTTCTGGTTTAGAAATGTCTCAAAATTCTATGAAACTTTCATGGACTGCTGAAGAAGTAGATGCAAAATTAAAAGAAATTATGATTAGTATTCATGCAAATTGTAAAAGTGCTGCAGAAAAATATAATTTAGGTTATGATTTAGTAGCTGGAGCAAATATTGCTGGATTCTTAAGAGTTACAGAAGCAATGATGGCTCAAGGTAATTACTAGAATAATATTATTGAAAATAAATCTTCTCTTACTTATATAAGAGGAGATTTTTTATTAAAGATATACAATTTTTTTAAAATAATTTATAATAAAAAGGAAGGGGGGAGCATGAATATTAAAATTGAAAAGTTGGATGAAAAAATGATGGTTAAAGCTAGAAATAGAGTAGATAGATTGATTAAACCTAAGGGGAGTTTAGGCTATTTAGAAGATGTTTATGTAAAACTTGCTGGGATAACTGGTAAAATGCATCCCAAAATTATTAAAAAATCAGTTATAGTGATGGCGGCAGATCACGGAATTGTTGATGAAGGTATTTCAACTTCTACTAAAGAGATAACGCTTTTTCAAGCTGAAAATATGACTAAAAGGATAACGGGTGTGTGTGCGCTTGCTCATCAAGCAAATGCAGATGTTGTAGTGGTTGATATAGGAATAAATGGAGTTGTAAAAGAAAAAAAAGTAATTGATAGGAAAATTATGTATGGAACTAATAATTTTTTAAAACATGATGCAATGACGAGGGAAGCGGCAATTAAATCAATAAATATTGGTATAGAAATAGCAGAAATAGAGATTTCAAAAGGTGTGAATCTGTTAGCTACAGGTGAAATGGGTATTGGTAATACAACACCATCTTCAGCAATTGTTTCTGTTATATGTGATGAAAATCCAATTGATGTAACTGGTATGGGAGCTAATTTACCGGATGATAAAGTAATACATAAAGCAGATGTTATTAAAGAAGCTATTGAAAAAAGAAATCCTAATAGTAATGATGGGATTGATGTTTTATCGAAAGTTGGAGGATTGGAGATAGGTGGAATGGCAGGTGTTATGTTAGGCGGTGCGATAAATAGGGTGCCAGTAGTTGTAGATGGGTTTATTTCAACTGCTGCAGCATTAATAGCATATAAAATTAATCCGGCTGTAATTAATTATTTAATACCATCGCATAAATCTAAAGAAAAAGGAGCAAAAATAGCATCAGAATATTTAGGGTTTGAACCACCACTTGATTTAGGATTAAGATTAGGCGAAGGGACTGGCGCAGTATTAATGTTTAATGTGATTGAAGCAGCAACTTATATGAATAACGATATGATTACATTTGAAGAAGCAGGGTTTGAAGTGAAATAAATAAACTGTTTTATTAAGTTTTTATAAGAAATATACAAGTTTTTTTTTGTATGCTTTATATATTTGTGATATT
>JAYEHA010000347.1:0-1887 GCA_034659335.1 Bacillota bacterium | reverse complement strand
AGTAAGGATGTTGTTTCTGAAGATATAGATAAAGTGGAGATAGAGGTAGATAAAGATGATGTTAAAACTCATATTTTAAAAGAGTCTATTAAAGATATTGAAACAGATTTTTTAAATGGTGTTATTGAAGAATCAGAATACCATGTTAAAAAAATAAATGCTTTAATTGCATCTAGAGATGAATTAATAAATAAGGAAAGTGAAATTAAAGAAAATATGGATATAATTCCTATTGATTTATCTTATGATATTCAATGGATGAGTAATAATTATGAAAATTTATCAGATAGTGAAAAGGAAATTTTTAATAATTTAATAAATTTTACGTCTAAAGATAATAAAGAATCTTCTTTAATAGATTTATTTATAAAAAAAGTTTATGCTGATGAAAATCAAGATCCGTTTGTTAGTATATTTACCGATAATGTTGTATTTTATTCTGAAGATTTTATATATGCTACTCTATGTGAGCCTATTTTGAAAAGTGCTTTTGAAAAAGCATATCCTAAATATGAAAGTTTTTTTAATAAACACTTAGAAGGTAATGTGATGATAAAAATTGAACCCTATGATAGTGATATTGAATCATTTTCGTTTAGTTTTGATGACACATTTTATATATTTATTAATACAAGAATAAATGCTGATTTAATGATAGGTAGTTTATATCATGAATTGTTTCATGCATATCAAAATGAGCTTGGATATAATAGATTTGATAATCTTAATAAATTTATTATGGAGTCAACTGCTATTTGGGTAACAGCTTATGTAGATGAAGATTTAGGTTATCACTTGCGTTATACAGATGCTATATTTGAAAATCCAAGCTTAGATATTGAAAATATGAGAGAAGAAGATATTTATTCATGGTATCAATTGTACTATTTTATTTATCAGGAAAAAGGTGATGAGGAATTAGTTAAAAATATTGTTAAAGATATGGTACATGAAATTGATTTTACTACTGGATTAATAAAGATATTAGGTGAAGAATATAGAGTTCATAATTTAATGGCTTATTTTGGTCAGTATTTATTTGCTCAAATTGGGAATAGTGAAGTTGTATTTAAAGATACATCACTTTTAGGATTAAATTCATTTTCTGAAGATATAATAGAAGATCAATTTATTAGTGAATTTTCTGTTCTTAAAGATGAAAATGGATGGAGTTATCAAGACTTTGATAATGCTGGGTTTAGAATTCATCGTATTAATATTGAGGATAATCATGATGCAACTTTAACAATTACTTCGGATATGGGAATAGAAAAAGGCGATGGAAAAGGTAAAACTGGAATGATAGTTTTTGGTGAGAGTGAAGGAATATGGAAAATATTATTAAATGGACGTTATGATGATTTTGTTACTTCTATTGATTTTAATAGAGATAAAATAAGTGAATTGATTGTTATATATTTTAATTATGATACATCAAATAATACACCACACGGATTTGTATGGGATTATGAGAAGCGTATAAAAGGTGAAGGAAGGATTACTATTAATGTAAAGAAAGAGCTTAATTCGCCGGCAATAGAAGATAATTTAGAATATACTATTACAATAGTAGAAGATATCGAAAGGTATAAAACTGAAAATTCGAATGAACTTGGGGGTTATGAAAGTTTAATATTAGGTGATGTATATTATGTATCTAAGCTTCAAGCAACTTATGATGGACTATATACATTTGAAGATGAATATGAAGATGGTGGAAGGTCTTTAATTACAAAAGAATATTACGGTACCTATAATTATAGTGATGATGAAAATAATCAGTCGTTTGAAAATGTGCTACTTACGTTACCGCCGATTCCTTCAAATGATTCTATTGAAACACCTGCTATGCCAGATATATCTGAGATTTTAGGCGGCTTAGAAGGT
>JAYEHA010000346.1:0-9890 GCA_034659335.1 Bacillota bacterium | reverse complement strand
GAAAAGATTATCTGTTTTAATAATAATTGTACTGTTAATGAATATGTTTTCAGGGATTAGTTTTTCACTTGATATGGGTGATGATATAATTGTTGATTCTGTTCGTTATGTTAAAGAACATAATGGATTTTCATTGTTATCATCATATATTGAGATAAATGGTTCTGGTTTATTAGGTCAGACTGTTAGATTTGAAAAAATTGGTATTGGTGGTGGTTTTCAAATTATGGGCGAGCAAGTTGTTGATGAAGAGGGATTTTTAAAATTCGTTTTTGATATTGATGAGTCGAATGTTTTTGGTGGAAAATTAAAGATAAATGGAAAAGAAATAGATTTAAACTTAAATGGCTTTGCAAATATTACTGGAGCAGATAAGAAAAATGTAAATGTTGATAACAATGATGACATCACATTTCAAGGTAATTATTTAGATGCTATTGGTCATGAAACTACAACTCCAAGCGCGATTACAATCGCAAGATTCGGACGTGGATCTCAAAATAAAACTTTTACTGAAAGTGGAATAGGTACTCAAACTGAAAGTGAATTAACTTTAACTGATCCAATACCACCGGGAGATAAAGGGTTTCAAAATATATTAATTAGTAGAGTTACACCAGAAGTTGTTGATGTATCTCCAGAAATTACCGTTGAAAATTTATATGCAAATGCTTTTAGAATGATTGAAGATATTGGTATTACAGATTTACATATATATCCAAACACAGGAACTAAAAATGACATTGCAAACCTTACAGGGGAAGGTTTTAATGATACCAAAGATTATCATGTATATTTTTTAAAGTCGCTTGATGGTTCGGATGATTACACAACTGTTAATGAGGCAGAAATAATTAACTTAGAATTAGATGCAAATGGAACTGAAGATAAGCTGAGTTTTAGAGTTCCAAATCATAATGATTTTGAACTTAGAAACTATTATGTAGTATTAACAGATATTAAGAGTAATGAGGTTATAGCAGAACAAGTTGCTATGAAAGATGATAATATAACACCGGATATATTTACAGTAATAGATTCAGGGTATAATCCTACAATTACTCAGGTATATCCAGAAAGTGGTTCTGATGCTGGTTCAGATGTTCAAGTATCTGGAAGAAATATACTTACATTAAATATTCCTGATTTAGTAGCATCAGGTAATTTTGATGATGATCCTGAAGGGTTAGATCAAGATCAAAAATTACATCTTAATTATGAGAATGGAGTTTATAAAGAAAAGGATGTAACAATAGATAGATATATTACTATACAAATCGGTAAAAAAGTTTCTTTTGTGAAAGATTTAGAAGGTAATTTTACTATTTCAAAAGCTATACCAGATAGTTTATTACTTCATACTCAATCTATTGATGATGCCATTGAAGACCCTTTTAAAGATATAGTTATTGAGATTGAGACAATTATGGTTGATGTAGACTCAAAAGAGGAGTATATTTTTAATCAAATAGTAACTAAAGTTGATGGATATGAATTTATACCATCTACTTTAACACCTATAATAAATGAAATTGTTCCTAATGTTATACAAGTGAAGGATAATAGTACTTTAAATAAATTTGCAAAAGACACTTTATTTGCAATTAAAGGAGAAGATTTTTTAGTTGATAGAGAAGTTACACCAGAAAATGAAATAATAACAAAATATCCTACAGTATTAATTAAAAAAGATGATACAAATACATTTGAAACAAAATATCAAGTAGGATTTTTTCCGAATGAAGAAACAATTTACCATGTGGGACTTTCAGATGAAGAAGTTATTAGAGGTGTAATTAAATATAAAGATGAATTAGAAGTAGAACATTTTGTGACGGATAGTGTAGGAAAACCTATTAAACTAGATATTAAAGTAGTTGACGACAATGGGAATATTGTAAACGGTACTACAGGGAATGAAGAGGGTACAAAAATATTAATTATGATACCTAATGAAACATTAATAGAAGATATCGGTATAAAACATTTACAAGTTTCAAATATTATGCGGAATAGTGATCAATTTGGAAATAAAAGTATTTTATCGGATTCTATAGAATTTATTACAACTTCAGAAGTTCCAATTATTGAAAGTGTTACTCCTCATATAATAACTATTGAAGGGGAAGAAGAAATTGAAATAGTAGGTACTAACTTTCAAGAAGGTGTAAAAGTTATACTTGATGGTGAAGAAATTACACCAGTTGAGAGAGAAATTGATGCTCAAGGTGAAAAAATAATATTAACTTTTACTGCACCACCTGGACGTGAAGGAACTACTCAATTGCAAGTAATAAATCCTGGTGGAGGAATTGATGTTAGAGATTTTATATATGTAAAAACATTTAATAAAGATCCAGAATTTTTTAGTTTCACACCGGATAGAGGTACTGCAAATACATTAGTTATAGTAAATGGCGATAATTTTTTAAAGCCTGATCCTACAGTGGCTTCTACTTCAGGGTTAGATGCTTTTAGATTAATAGGTACTAGATTATTTTTAGATGGGAAAGATATTAATCATTATAATTATGACAGTTATAATAATATTCAATTTAATACTTATATTTCTCCAGATAATGAGAATTTAATTGAAGAGGTAGGTTCAAAAGCGGTATTTTCAAATTTTAAAGAAAATACGATGGTAAAAAAAGCTAGTGATGATAGCTTGTTTTATTTAGACAATGATGAATTTGGCAACCCATTAATTACTAATGGGAATGAACAGTATTCTATTAGATATGAAAGTTCAATATTTAATGCGTATGATATTAATAATGCGTTAGTAGGTCAAGTTACCATTAATCTTAATACAATTGTTATTGCAAATGGGCCAACTTTTAATGTAACAATGGATAACAAAGTGCTCAGACTAGTTGAAGATATTAAAGGTGATAAATACGTAGATATAGCAGATTATGTTGATAGTATTATGTTAAAGGATGAAAGTGAAGATAATGTATTTTATTCATTAACAAAAAGTCTTAATGGTGAAATTAAAATATCAAATGGTAAAGATGAAACATATATAGTGACTTATAATGGTACAAATTTTATTGCAACTGCGGGTACTGCTACACCAGTACCTGTTAGTGTAACTAATAGTCAACTAGATTTAAATGGAAATATATTTGTATTTATTACTCCTTATATTGTAGAGCCAAATAATGAGATAACAGGAGATAATACACGAATACTTAATAAACAACAAATTAGTTTTAATGTTCCTGTATTACAAACTGGTAAAGGATATAAAGATATATTTGCAGTAAATCCAGATACTAAAACTGCAGGGTTTAAAGATGAAGAAGGATTTTATTATATTGAACAGTCAATGTCTCATCCGATTATTTCTAAAATTGTTCCTAATAAAGGGTCAATAGATGGAGGATATCGAATTGTAATTGAAGGCTCGGAATTTGAAAAAGATACAAAAGTATATATTGATGGTTTATTAGTGTCTGAAGAAGATACTTATGTTAATTTAGATGGGAATAAAATAATAATAAAAGTACCAGCATGTAGTAAAAATCTTAGTGATGATTATGGGGTAGATGAACTTACTGTACCGGTAGTAATACTTAATAAAGATGGTGGAAGTAATTATAGAGAAAAAGGTTTTACTTATATAATTCCTATTTCATCACCAATAATTGAAGAGGTGTTTTTAACTGAGGGATCAGCAAATGGTGGAGAAATAGTAGAAATTATAGGATATGATTTTAGATATTTTGAACCATATACAAATTTAGTCGGAGGTCCGGAATATAATCCGGGTGATGATTTTGAAGATCTTTATGTTAATAGTGGTGGTAGAAGATGGGATGATTTATTAGATTCAAATGTTGATCCGTTAGCTATTGTATCTGTACCATTTGATAATGATGATTATAATAATTATTATGAATCGCCGATTTTACCGTCAGTATATTTTGGTGAAGAAAAAGGTAAAATTGTAGAATTTGCAAGAGGATATATTAAGGTGATTTCTCCTCCGCATATTGAAGAAACGGTAGAATTATATTTAGTTAATAATGATTTTGGTGTTTCAAATAAAATTGATTATAAATTTATTTCTTCATCTCCAAAAATTGATTCAATAATTCCAAATGTTGGTAGAAGACAAGGGCAAGAACATAAAGATATTTATGGTTCGGAGTTTGATACAATAGTTATGAAGGGTTATTTTAACGATATTGATGATACAATATCAACTTTAACTTGCTCAAATGTAAATGTTAGGTTTGGAAACATCGACAATTTAGATACTGATTTATTTGATCCTAATTCAGGAAGAATAAATGGAAGTAGGGCTGAAGTTAATTTAACCGGTGGATTAAAAGTTGGATATTATGGCGATAGTAATAGTTTAATAGTTCAAATCGAAGAGAATAATAAGAGATATACTAGAGAATTTACGAATTATGAAGACTCAGAAGTTTATATTCCAACTGAGATGTTAAAATCAACGGAAGATAATTATTATGTACCGTTCGGACTTAAGGGTGTAGATGGATTAAGTTATACTAATACGAATTATGAGTTTATTAAAGTGTTTATTAAAGATAGAAGGATGTATGTAGAAAGAGGATATGTTCCAGAGTCCAATTATGATAATTATAATCATATAACTGTAAGAACGCCAAATTATCATACAATAGATACAGTGAATGTTACATTCTCAAATCCAGATGGTGGGAAAGCAACAACTAAATTTACTTATACAAATCCAGCAAGTGAGCCAAAGATATTAAGGATTAATCCAAGAACTTTAAGTTTAGATGAAGATAGATGGATTGTAAATGGTACATTAGAAGGAATTAAAGAGCTTGAAATAATTGGTAAGGACTTTAGAGAAAATGTAAAAGTAACAATTAATGGTAAGGATGCAACTATTGAGGAAATAGATGAAACTGTAATTGAAGATGAAACATATCAAATCATTATTGCAAAAATTCCTTCCGGTTCAGAAATTGATCTTGAAAAAGAATTTCCAATAATAATTATTAATGAAGATAATGGTTTGGCAAATTCAGCACTTTTAGAAAATTTATTAGATCCAATTGATGAATACTTAAAAATGCCATATTTCTTTGAATATAAAAAACCATTAAGTGGACCTAAAATTGAAAGTATTACACCTTCAGAAACTTCTGTTGCTGGTGGGAATAAGATAATAATAACAGGTAAAGATTTTAGACAAAATGGTTATGTAATCATTGGTTCTCGTGGTGGAGTTCCGATTTATGATGTAACTGTTAATCAAACTGGAAGTATTATTGAATTTGTAACTCCAATTGGTCTATCTATCGGAGAAAAAGATGTACAAGTATTAAATGAAGATTATGGGATAGATATATTGACTAATGGGTTAAAAATAGTTTCTCATCCTGTAGTGGAAAGTACGGTTTATATTGAAGATGGAACTGAAATAAAAACTAGAGTATCTGTTGAAGGTGGCGATAAAATTAGACTTAAAGGTACAGGTTTTTTAAAAAATGCAACTGTATTATTTGGAGGAACTTATTCAGAGAAACTTATTGATAGTCAAGTGGGTGAAGTAGGTCTTACTGAAAATGATAAATATTTTATTGTTGAAAATGGTATTAAAGCGACAAGTGTTGAATATATTGATAGTGAAAATATCATTGTAACTACACCACCTATTGAAATAGAACAAGATTATCACATTGTCTTAATTAATGAAGATGGAGGTATATCAGATGATAATGCGAGTATAGGTTATAGTGTGCCTGTACCTTCTGATCCAGTTAATTTAGAGGCGGAATTAATTGATAATAGGTATATTAAAATATTTAATTATGCATCTGATTCAGTTGATTATTTTGAAATATATTCATATATAGGAAGTAATAGTGAGGTGAAATTAATAAATAATCAATATAGAGATTTTATGTATATTGATACAACTAAATTAGAGCCATATAAAATTACTAGTTTACCTGGTGTAGAAGATATGAAAGCTGATGAAAGACTTTATTTAGTATTGAAAGCTGTAAATAAATATGGACCTTCAAATTGGTCAAATATAGTTTTTTTAGATTATGATGAACTAGACGAAGTTGAAGAAATTGGACCGCCTGATGATGATAAAGATTTAGGTGTTGAAGAAGGCAAAAATTATGAAGAAATTCATACTAAAAATGAAGTAACAGTAAATATTACAGATAAAACAATTGATCCAACAGTAGTAATTAGTTTAACTAATTTAGAAGATAGATTAATTAAAACTATAAATATCCCTGGAAATAAAGTTATTAATAATACTAGTTTAATAGCTATAGATTTTGGTGATATTTTAATTCAATTTACACCAATTAGTTTAAATACAAAAGAATTTAGAAATCTTAATTTTTATAATGATACTTATGGACGAATTAATAATGAACTTATAGATAATGATTATTCATCATTAATAAGTAGTTATTTGCCAAGGGGTAAAAAAGCAATTTCTAAAGTATATAGTTTAAATTTTTATGCTCTTAATAATGAAGAGACTGCAGTTATTGAAGAATTAATAGGAAATGTTAACTTTGGCATAACTTATGACGATATATATTTAAGTGCAGATGATAATATAGGTCTTTTTAGATTTGATGGTAGTAGTTGGATTGAGATGGATTCAAATCATAATGAAAGTAAGAATATATTGACAACTGAAGTGAAAAAAGCAGGATATTATATTATTTTGAAATATTAATGGAGTGGTAATTATGAGAAAATTTGTAGCTTTAATTTTAATAGGGATAATGATTTCAACTATAAGTTTTGGTTTTGATGAAATGGATATTTTTGTGCCAGAATTAAGGCCAACTGATAGTAGTGGAGAAATTGATGAAGAAATATTTGGCGCTTCAAATGGTTATGAAGTAATTTTCAATTCAGTTTTTAGAGATATAGGTAGTGCAACTTATGAAAAGGAAATTGTTAAATTAGCAGCAGAGGGTATTGTTGAAAAATATGGTGATTTTGATTTTAATCCAGAGAAAAACATTACTGGTTATGAAGCTCTTACTTTTTTAGTAAGATTTTTAGGAAATGAAGATGTAGTTCAACAAAATGTATTAGCAAATGCGGCTGGACTTGATTTATCAACAATAACTAATATGTATAATCAAGAATATTTAAATCAAGCACAAAATTTAGGCATTATAATACCATCAGAATTAATATATGTTAATAAAGATATTACTAAAGAAATTTTAGTTAAATGGGTATTTAGAGTGTCTAATTTGGAAGAACAATTTAATGATTTATCAGAAGTTTTTGGTTTTAAAGATTGGGTTGATGTAGAACCGGCTGATAGAGGTATAGTTCAAGCAATGGCTAGTGAAGGAATAATAGGCTATGATAATGATGGAAGATTTAACTCTAAAAATAATGTAACACGTGGTCAAATGGCATCAATAATTGATAAATTATCAACTAGTATGTATGAAGAAAGAAATATTAAGTCGCAATTTGGATTAATTATGAATATTGTTGACAGGACTCAAGATAACGAAACTATTAAAGATATTTATATTAAAAATGCAGATGATACAATAACAAAGGTTACTACTAAAAAAAATAATGATAGTAATAAGCAAAATGAATTTGTAACATATAAAAATGGTATAGTATCTTCTAGTAGAAATCTTAAAATTGGAGATGAAATCAATTATTTTATTAAAGATAATGAAGTTTATTTTGCAGAAGTTTTAAATGATAATTCTGTGCTTTTAAAAATTCGTGAGATTCAAAAAAGTGAAGAAGATAGCAATTTATTATTAGCAACTGTAAAGGAAATATATGAAGAAAAAGATAATAATGGTATTACAATTATTAATAAAAAGCGAATTAGAATAGCAACAATTAATGGGAACACATATGATTTGATTATTGAAACTGATTTAGCTACTGGTATAAAAAAAGATGTTTTAGTATATAAAGATGGATCAGCATCTGGAACTGATTTATTAGAAATTGGTGATAAATTAGAGCTTTTAGTTAAAAATGACAATAAAGTAATTTATATTAAAGTTAGTGATTTTGAAACTGAGCTTGTGAGTGGTACTATTCGAGAAGCAAATGAATCCTATATAGAGGTATTTGATTATAATGATAGAGTTGTAAAATATCCTGTTTCAAAATATTGCGAAATAGAAATAAATAGAAGGCCAGGAGAAATTGGAAACTTAGAGTATGGGCAAGATGTTAAATTAGAAATTAATAATGGGTATATTACTCATATTAATTCAGAAACTTTTATAAATCCAGGTTATATTCCGGAGTTTGGAAAAGTTAAAACTGGAAAAGTATTTAGAAGATACGCGTCTGGAACATATTTTGAATTGAATAATGGAGATAAAGAATTTTATAAGATAACTGAAGATACTATTTTATTAAAAGAAGGAAGAAATATTGAAGAAATAGCTTTAAAAGAGGGCGATAAAGTTAAACTTTATTTTAATGATATTTATACAGATGAAATTTCAAAACTTGAAGTGGAAGGACAAGAAAGATTAATTAAGCAAGTATATAAAGGGACTTTAGATAGCTTAAATGAAGGTAATATGACTATTACGCTTTCACAAGTAAGTTATTTAAAAAACACAGATTGGATTGATTTGGATAGTTATAGTAAGGAAATTTCAATTGATGATAATATTGAAATTTATAATAGTGATGAACTAGTAAAATTACAAGATTTGATTAAAAAATTTAAAGATAAAACTATATATATGGTAGTAGAAAATTCATATGATAATGAAAATGGAATAAAGATTGCTATAAAAAATGGTGGAGAGAATGTTTGGTCAGATAGAATAGATACTATTGATAAAACAATTTCTAAATTTGAACTTCAGAATAATCAAAATGTTAATTATAATAATGGAACTATTGTTATTAAAGATGGAAGATTAATTCCGAATGAGTTATTAAGTAAATATGATTCTGTATTAGTTGTAAGTGAATTTTATAAAGGCGCAATGAGTGCTAATTTAATAAAAGTAACAACTATGTCTGATAAGATATTTGACAATATTTATTTTGGAACTTTAGAGGATGTAAATTATAATTCAATAACTATGAAAAATTATACTTCTATAAGTGGAAATGAGTTTAACCAAATAAATCCATCAGAGTCTAGAAAATATTATTATTTTACTGAAACTACAATGAAAGATATTACGGATGAAACAGATATAAAAGAATTAGATAGAAATGATTTATTTCATGGATCTTATTCAAGAGTTGAAAATAAATCAGAAGATTCTATAGGTGTACCTTATGAAAAATACTATACTTATTTTGTAACAAATGGTAATTTAGGTATAATTGGTATGAATTTAAGACATCTTGGATTATTAAGGAATCAAGATATTGACAATGGTAATACTACTATAGAAAAAGCAAATGAGGAACTTTATGATACTTTAAATAAAGCTGTATTTACTAGAGGAGTATTAACAGAAAAAATGGATATTTATCATAGATATAAGATTACTGATACTCATGATTATATGGGTTATCAAGGTGGATGGGTTCCAAATGATTCTGACACATATTTTGAATATTCAGATGCGGTAATTATTAAAAATAATAAAGAAATAAAACCTTCAGAAGTTGAAATAGGAAATTACTTATATTTAATGAGAATAAAAGAAGATGCATTAATTATTATTGTAGAGGATGACTAATGTCAACTACTCACGACTTAAGTAGTGAGCTTGTAAAAGCTCTAGTAGATTAGCCTAAGTACGTTACTCACAAATATATAGGTACTACGGAATATTTAGTCTAGTTCCGTACTCTACGTTTAGTGATTAAAAGCTCTAAGAGTTGTGAGCGGTGTTGCTAAAACACAAACTGTGAGATAACATTGG
>JAYEHA010000345.1:0-1925 GCA_034659335.1 Bacillota bacterium | reverse complement strand
AATAGTTTTAGTTGTATAAAAAGAAATATTATAGCTTTTGCAGGAATTTTATTAGTAAGAATAATAAATCCTTCAATAGTGTTAGCCGCTGATAAGGTTAGTGATAGTCAGATAGTAAAAGGAACAGAAAAACTTATTGCAGATCTTACAACATGGTTAATGATACTTGCTCCAGTAGTTGGTGGATTATTAATTATTTACTTCTTTATTAGAAGAAGCGCTGCCGATGAAATGGATCAAAAAAAGTGGAATAATCGTATTACAACAGCTATTATTTCTGTGATTGGAGCAGTATTAGCATCAGCAACACTTAATTTAATTATAGGTTATTATGTTTAAATTTAGGTTTTATCCTAATTTAAAATAAATCAAACAAACTAAAATACTTTGGAGGTATGAAAAATGAAAAAAATGGTTAGAAAATTGCAGATGAAAATGATGAAGGTGAATCAGGTAGCAAAAGAGGTAATGACTAATGAAAGCGGAGAGGGATTTGTTGACACTGCTGTTAAGATTTTGATATCAATTGTTATTGGAGCATTGTTATTAGCAGGTTTATACACATTGTTTGGTGATGTAATCTTACCAACATTGACTGATCGTATTAATCAAATGTTTAACTTTGCAGGTTAAATAAAAATTCAAAATAGCTTGCAGTAATTTTGCAAGCTATTTTAATTGGAGGTGACTAAATTTGGAATATGTAATTATGTTACTGATAGGTGCAATTCTTACAGGTTGTCTTGGATATGTTAATACATTATTAGATGGATTAGTACCAACTGCATTTTATGCAGAAAAGTATATGGATACACTAGCAGGTACAAATGGTATTAGTGGCATATTTGATATATTCTTTGCCTTTGGTGTTTCGCTTATTATTCTTAAATTTCTTAAAAAAGGATTTGAACGATATATTTTATGGACAGAAGGTGATGCTGATACAGAACCACTGATACTTCTAACGGGATTTTTAAAAGCATTAGCAACTGCAATTTGTTTTCCAACAATGTATGATTGGCTTGCAGAAATTATATCTGATTTAAGTAATCAATTAATTATTATTATATCAGGAGATATGGCAACTGATTTTAGTGCGATTATTACAGGTATTACAAGTGCAGGAATATTTACAGGTATTGTATCTCTTATCTTTTTTATATGTTTCTTTATGTTATATATTCAGTTTTTAACAAGAGGTCTTGAAATATTAATACTTAGAATTGGTTTACCACTGGCTTGTGTAGGACTAATGGATAATGACAATGGAGTATTTAGAGCATATATACAAAAGTTTTTTCAAAGTACACTTGCGGTACTTGTTCAGATAGTACTTGCAAAACTAGGTGTTGCACTTATGTTAAATACTCATGTGTTTTGGGGACTTGCTGCATTACTTTTAGGACTTAGAACGCCGAAGTTCTTACAAGAGTTTCTTATAATATCAAGTGGTAACGGTGGCGGTATGATGAATAAAGTTTATTCAACTGCAAGGATATACCAAATGGGTAAAGCAGTATTTAAGAAATAAAGGAAGTGATGAAAATGAATATTTTAAAAGAATTAGCATTGGCTTTTATTATGGTCATTCGTAGTGGAGCAGGACTTAGAATTATATATTGTTTTATTGCCATGGGTTCAGATGAAGAACAAAGTGCTACATATAAAAAACGAATTAAAAATACAGTTGTATTTTATATCATGGCAGAATGTGTCTGGATTATAAAAGATTTGGTGCTTAGTTATTATATAGTATGATTGGAAGGCGATTAAATGAGCGAAAGAAAAAAACAATCTCTTTATATTCCTCAAGGTTTAAAAACAAGAGTAGAAATCTTTGATGGATATGGTAAAGAAGAACTTTTTAAAACTATTTTGGTAACAATTATTGCTGGAATAGCAGATATTTTGATGTACTTAGTTTT
>JAYEHA010000344.1:0-1933 GCA_034659335.1 Bacillota bacterium | reverse complement strand
AAAGAAAGAAATTATTGGTGAAATAATTAAAACAGGTCTTGAAAAAGGTGAATTATCATATGTAGAAGTTGATGATAAGCTTAAGAGTTTGGGTTTAGAGAATGTAGAAAAACAAAAAATTTACAAAGCTGTTGAATCAGAAGGAGTAGATTTATTAACTGAAAAAGAATTTAAAGAAACTTTATTAACTGATGATGAGAGGTTTGAGCTTGACAGGATTCGGCAGTTAGCAGAGAAGACAGCAGAAGATGAGGATGATGAAAACGAGATAGAAGAAGAAATCGTTCTCCCTAAAAGTGTTAATGTAGATGATCCAGTAAGAATGTATTTAAAAGAGATTGGGAAAGTACCATTATTAAAAAAAGAACAAGAAATTGAGTTAGCTCAACGAATTGAAGCAGGTGATGAAGAGGCTAGACAAAAGTTAACAGAAGCAAATTTAAGATTAGTTGTTTCAATTGCTAAACGATATGTTGGAAGAGGTATGTTATTTTTAGATTTAATTCAAGAAGGAAATCTTGGACTTTTAAAAGCTGTTAAGAAATTTGATTGGCGTAAGGGATATAAATTTTCCACTTATGCAACATGGTGGATAAGACAAGCAATTACTAGATCAATTGCTGATCAAGCTCGAACAATTAGAGTTCCAGTTCATATGGTTGAAACAATCAATAAACTTATTAGAATACAACGTCAATTACTACAAGATTTAGGTCGTGAGCCAAAACCAGAAGAAATAGCTAAAGAGATGGGAATAACTGTTGATAAAGTAATGAAAATCTTAAAGATTGCGCAAGAACCAGTATCTTTAGAAACTCCAATCGGTGAAGAAGAAGATAGTCATTTAGGTGATTTTATTCCAGATAATGACTCGCCAGCTCCTGCTGAATCAGCTGCTTTTGCTATATTAAAAGATCAATTAAATGAAGTGTTAGATTCATTAACATTACGAGAACAAAAAGTTTTAAAGTTAAGATTTGGTATTGATGATGGCAGAGCAAGAACTTTAGAAGAAGTAGGAAAACAATTTGATGTAACTAGAGAAAGAATAAGACAAATAGAGGCTAAAGCGCTAAGAAAGTTAAAGCATCCTAGTAGATCAAAAAAATTAAAAGATTTTTTAGATTAGTCAAAATTACTAAGGATTCGTTTTTGAATCCTTTTTTTTATAGGAGGGAATATGATATCAAATCGTCTTAAAATTTTAGCAGATTATGTAAAAAAAGAAGATATTGTTGGAGATGTTGGAACGGATCACGGATTCATTCCAATTTATTTAATTGAAGAGAATAAAGCTGATAAGATTATAGCTTCAGATTTAAATCAAGGGCCACTTGATAATGCTAAACAAGAACTTTTAAGTAAGAATTTATTGGATAGAGTTGATTTAAGACTAGGTGGTGGATTAGAACCGTATAAAGCAGGAGAGATTGATACAGTGATTATAGCTGGTATGGGCGGGAAATTAATTAAGACTATTTTAGTTGAAGGGGAACAGCATATTAAATATTTAAAAAAATTGATTCTTCAACCAATGCAGGGAGTATATGAATTGAGGAAATGGATTCTTGATAATGGATATAAAATAGTTGACGAAGATTTAATATATGAAAATAATATTTTTTATGAAATAATTGTAGCAATTAAAGGTGAATCGCAAAAATATAATGATAATGACTTAGAATTTGGTTATTATATGCTTAAAAAACATGTAGAAGTTTCAAAAGCTTTTTTAGATATGAAAATTGAGAAAAATGAAAATATTGTTAATGATATTGTAAATCATGGTAGCAGTATGTCGCAAATGAGTATTGAAAAATTTAAATCTAAAATTAAGCGTTATTATGAGGTGAGAAAATGTTTGTAAATTCAAAAAAAATTGCAAATATTATTGAAGAAATAGCACCTCTTAATACTGCATTGCAATGGGACA
>JAYEHA010000343.1:0-1934 GCA_034659335.1 Bacillota bacterium | reverse complement strand
GTATAGATATTAGAGAAAATATTATTAATAATGATAATGAAATTAATATATTTGATAAAAGATTTTTACTGTTCTTTAATGAGAAACTAGGAATTGTTAGTGGATTGTTACTTGAAATAGGTAAAGATAAACAACTTTCTTTTTCTAAAGATTCAATTAGAATTATTAGGATACTTAAAAATACAGCGGAATCATATTTTCTTAATGAAAGTATACATGAAATTAATGAAAGTTTTCAAAAAGAAATAATTTTTTCTATTATTCAAATGTTAGAAATACATGATGAATATACTAAGGGTCATTCAGAATCAGTTGCAGATTTAGCTAGTAGGTTGGCTAGATATATTGGATTTAGTGAAAAGAAAGTAAATGAAATATATTGGACGGGTTTAGTTCATGATATTGGTAAAATATTAATTGATAAGAGTATTATTACTAAAGAAGGAAAATTAACTCTTCAGGAGTTTGAAATAATAAAAAAACACCCTGAATTTGGATATAAAGCTTTAAGAAAATCAAAAGTAACGAGAAAAATGGCTGAGTATGTACTTTCTCATCATGAAAGGATAGATGGGCTTGGTTATCCTGATGGATTAATGGATAAAGAAATACCAATTGAATCGAAAATTATTTCTATAGTTGATAGTTACGATGCAATGATATCGACTAGATCATATCGTTCTTCAATTAGCACTGAAGAGGCATTACAAGAAATAGAAAACAATTTAGATGCGCAATTTGATAAAGAGATAGGGCTTATATTTATTAAAATGATAAACGACGGAAAATAATTATTAAAGGGAGTGATAATAATGAGTATTAGAAAGAAAATATTTATGTTATTAATAGTACTAATTACTATATCATTTCTTTTTTCGTTTAGTTTTGCAAGTGAAAAATTAAAAGTAGGCTATTTTGATGACTATCCTTTATTATTTGATGATAATGGTAAACCAGTGGGCTTTATAGTTGAAATACTCGATGAGTTTGCAAAAAATGAAAATTATGAAATTAAATATATTTATGGAACTTGGGCAGAAAGTTTAAATAGATTGAAAAATGGAGAGATAGATTTAATTGGAAGTGTTTCTCAAAGTGAAAAAAGGGATGTATATTTTGATTTTAATGAAAATCCTTTAATGATGCTTTGGGGAACGATATCTGTAAACTCTAATTTTAGAGTTGAGTCGATACTTGATCTTAGTGGTTTAAAAGTTGGATATATAAAAAATGATTATTATGCAGTTGGAGAAACTGGAATGATTGAAATAGCGAAAGAATTTGAGCTTGATACTGAATTTATTTCTTATGATACATACCAAGAAATGTTTAAAGCAATAGAAAAAAATGAAGTTAATGCTGGGATTACAAGTGATGTTGCAGCTAATCAAATTTATGATTATAAAAATATAAAATCAACGATTATAAATTTTGCAGCTAATGGAATAAAATTTGCAACAAAAAATAATGAAAATAATGAAATATTAAAAAAGCTTGATGAAAATATTTATAATTGGAAAAATGATAAAGATTCATTTTATTATAAAAGATATGATTTTTGGTTTAAAGATTCTGTAAGAAATCAATATGAAATATTTTATTATGAAAATAAATATAAAATATTATTTTTTACACTCTTAACAATATTAACTATAATGTTTTCAAAATTTCAAGTGAATTATAAAACGAAAGAATTAAAAGAGATTAATAAAGATTTAGAAAAGGCTAATTTTAAAATTAGGGCTAGTCAAACTAACATTGAAGCGTCATATGAAAATATTAATGGATTAGTTAATCAGTTTGAAAACTTAGTAGATTTTATTAGTAGAAATATGAAAAGTTCGCATAATGAAAGTGAAGAGAGTTTTTTAAAAGAATTATTAAAAGAATCGATTGATTTAGTTAAAGAAGCAGATTCTGGGTATGTATTTGCT
>JAYEHA010000342.1:0-1940 GCA_034659335.1 Bacillota bacterium | reverse complement strand
ACTAAAAATTTTAATTTATCATTATCTCTATCTTCAAAATACTCATATAAATCTAATACTATTTCTTGATTTTTTAATACATCATTAAAATCTTTTATTTCCTTTATTATTGTTGGTGCATATTTATTACCATCGTATAGCTTTTGTCCATTAGTATATTTCGATGCAGGATTTAATCCTCTACTAATTTCTATACTATCTGATAGCCCATCACCATCAGTATCTTTTTTTAATGGATTAGTTTTTACAATTGCAGTTATCTTTTCACCATTAATATTAATTATTACTGTATTTTCTTTATTTATTTCATCAAAATCACTTATAGAATCTGAATCTGTGTCTTTTTTAAGTGGATCAGTTCTATAAATAATCTCTTCTTTATCACTAAGGCCATCATTATCTGTATCAGCTCTAGTTGGATCAGTTTTATTTATAAGTTCAAAATAGTCATCTACACCATCATTATCCGTATCTATTTTATACGGACTTGATTTAAGCACATTTCCATTTCCATCAATTTCTTTTCCATTTCTTGTAGCAAGTCCATCACCATCATGATCATAAAATTCTAAATCAAAATCATCCATAAGTTTATAAAATATATTCAAATTATCTGGCACAATATCATAATATGAATCATAACTTGATCTATCTACATCTTTATCCCATTCATATTTAACATTTTTATATACCCCATTTACATATGAAGTATAAGTAACTTCATCACATAATTTAGTTTCAAGTTTTGTTTTTGAAATCACCTTTATATTTTTACCAGGTTTATTAAAAATAATTCGATTATTAAATTCATATTTTTTTGTTTCATACCACTTGCCATAATCATCATTATAATAAGTATATAAAGCTGTTCTATCTTTATCATTTTCTGTTTCTGCATAATAACTATTATTCCATGAGTAAAAATTTGCATAACTATCCTCAACAGTATCTTTGTTATTTGCAGGTGTGTCTCTAGTTGCCGCTCTTATTCTTAATAAATATTCTCTATATAAATTAATCTCTGAACCTACTGATAAATTACCATTTTTTAAATTTAAAAATTCAATATTTTCATCAATTACTTTAAATCTATTAAGATATGTGCCTGGATATTTTTCAACATCAAATAAAAAACTCATTGCTGAAGCAATAAAATTACCAACTACTCCATTATAATCATCAACAAAAATAGCTATTATAGAATCGACTACTAATATTGCTATTATAACCCAACCTACAGGCCCTATTCCTGCTAGCATAGTATATAAAAATGTACTCGCAAAAACTAGAGCTCCATAAGTAATACCACTTATTACTCCAAATGCAGTTCCCCCAGCATTAGCCATTGCTTCTCCATATAAATAACCCGAATGAATTGCCAAAGCTATATTGGCAATTGTTCCTATTCCTGAAACGCCTCTACCAAATTTAGTATATGAACTGTATCTCGCAAGTTTAACCTCATATTTCCAACCAACATTTCCAATTGTTTGAATTGGTGCTTTTATCCTAAATACTTTGTTTATTCCATCCAGCGAAGAATCAGGATAAGTAGAATACGTATAAATATCTAACATAGTATCAGCAGGTAAATCTTTTTCCACATCTCCTATTTTTGTAATATTACTTACTCCTAAATTTAAATGAGCAAGTAATTCTTTTACAGCTTCTTTTTCTCCATTAAAAACAACTAGCTTATCTGGATTATTATCTACTAAGCTATTAATTTCTCTTTGGTCTAAAGTTTCCCCATCTTTTAACCACTGAACTGTCATTCTTTTCATTACTACTTCATCTGTAGAAGATACATTAAATTCTATTCTATTTTCAGATATATCATCTAAATTTATATATTTATTTTTTTCTTTTGTTAAAATAGTAACAGGTTTTATTCCTTCTACTTCAGGAGCTACATCTTCAAAAATTTTCTTTCCTATATC
>JAYEHA010000341.1:0-1942 GCA_034659335.1 Bacillota bacterium | reverse complement strand
AAATTTCATTATTTTTAATAATTTCTCCATTATCAATCATATTGTTAATTTCTAATATACTAATAAATCTTTTTTCTTGAAACTTTTTTGATAAACTAAAAGAACTAAATGGTCCATATATTGAAATTAATAATAAACATATTGCTCCAATAACTAAAAAATTAGATTTAAATTTTTTCGAAAAGAAAATATATACCATACATCCAAATATCCACAATCCTAAAATAATTACAAAATATCTAGATGGAGTAATGCTATAATTACTAATTCTTTTAAAAATCGCTAAAAATAGCATAAATAACGGCACCATAATTACAACTGGAAAAATTTTATAAAATTTCATAATAAATTCACTTTCCTGATTTACTTTATTAATAAAAAACAGAGTAATGACACTAATAAAACCATACCATAACACTAAATGACCTAATAAATTAATAGGAAATTCTTTTAAAATTATTATTCTTCCAAAATATAGATAAAGAATCATTGTGTAAATTATTAATAATGGAATAATAATAAAAAAAAGTAATTTTTTTAAAACAAAAGGATACTCAATTAATTCAATTATATTTTTACTTTTAGGCAATATAGCAAAAAAATAAGTAATCGAAAAAAGTCCAACGATTACTATAAATACATCAAAATACACTTCCTTAATTATTGATAATTCAAAAAGCTTTTCTACAGTAAAAATCATTGATATTATTCCCAGATAAAGAATTATTGAATATAATAAAGTTATAAAAAAATTACTAATTAGTTTTAAAATATATAGCGAATAATTTTTATTATCATAGTAGTTAATTAAAGTAAATACTAAAATAGAGCTTACTAATAATATGGTAAAACGTATCATGAATTGATTATTAATAGGTGATGGGATTCTTAAATATAGAATAAAAAGAATAATAAGAACCACAATATCTGTTATTACTCTAATCTTTTTTCCATTCTCATCTAACAATTTGCCATAGGCAGATAATGAAACTGATAAACAAAGAATCATCATTATTTTTTCGAATGTTTCTATTATTTCATTAGTAAAATTAAACTCATGATTAAGCATTATTCCAACAATTACAATCATAACAGAAACAAATAAAACTTCAGGAAATCTTTTAAAGCTTATTTTCAATTTTAATATTATGTTATTAAATATATTAAATATTCTCACACTCATAAAAATCTCCTAAATTTTTACTTTTACTGCACATTTTCTAAAAGAGCTTCTAATGTTATTGCTAATTCTTCTTCAACTTGATGTGAATCTTTACTTTCTCTTGAATCCTTTCCAACAATAGAATTAAATACATAATGAGTTGCAACAAGATCACAATTATCATGTATCGCATATGCTCCACTCATAAGCAACCTATCAGTTCTATTAGGGTTTTTATTAAATTCATTATACATTATTTCAATAACATCTTTATCGCCTATGTCCATAATATTAAAATAAAATTTCAATGTTCTATTCCCGTAGCTATTATTTATTAGCTTATCAACAAAATCAAAACCCTTATCTTTACTTAATTTAAGCATTGCTAATAAATCATATTTTATTTCTCTCATTGAGCCTTCATATGGTCTATATTTTATTTCTAAATCTAATGATAAATCTTCTAATTCATCTTCCTTAGTATATCCAATATACTTATAATTATTAATTAAAAAATCTTCTCCTAAAATCATCATAATACTGTTTAAAATAGCTTTTGCTTTAAATCCTTTTCTCATAAGCATCATACCGATACCTAAAAGCACAAATTGTGAATAATAGCTATCACTACGTTTAAAATTTTTAGAATAATTGATTATTATTCTAGTAAACACTTCATATCTTATCTCTCTTACAGTTAACATGGCTAATAAATTATAAGTATTATTAACAGTAAAATTAGGAGATTTATCTAGATTTGTTATTCCTTCTCTTTCAGCA
>JAYEHA010000340.1:0-1944 GCA_034659335.1 Bacillota bacterium | reverse complement strand
AATTAATATTGATGGCATTGGGATTGTGCAAGTTGATGAAAATATTACGTTAGAAGAGTTATTAAAGAAATATTCTACAGAAAAGACTCCTATTATTGTGGCAGCACTTGTTAACAATAAGTTAAGAGAATTAATATATGAACTTTTAGATGGAGATTCAATAAAATTTATTGATTTATCAAATAGTGATGGTGCTAGGATATATCAAAGAAGTTTATCATATTTGCTTGTTAGAAGTATAAAAGAAATATTTTCAAATATTGAAGTTAAAGTTACTCATTCGCTTTCGAAAGGGCTTTTTTTTGAAACTGATTATAATAGAGTGTTAAATGAAAGCGATATTAAAAAAATTGATGCAAAAATGAGAGAAATTGTTTCTAATGATGAACCTTATAAGAAGATACAGGTTTCTAATGAAGACGCAAAAGAAATATTTGAAATTTTCAATATGGTTCATACTAAAGAATTATTAGATTATAGAGAAATTGATTATATTAACCTATATCAAAGTGATTGGATGAAAAAATATTTTTTTGGATATATGGTACCATCAACAAGTTATTTACAGTTATTTGATTTAATGCTTTATGATAATGGAATTATTCTTAGACATCCTACTACAACTTCACCATTTAAAGTGCCAGAGTTTATTGAATCTCCAAAAATTGCGAAGGTATTTAATGAACATGAAAACTGGGCTGATATAATGGGATGTAGTTATGTGGCAAATTTAAATAGTATTATTAGAAGTAATGAACATAGAGAACTCATTCAAATTGCTGAAGCTTTTCAAGAAAAAAAGATTGCTGAAATTGCAGATAGAATAGCTATGGAAGGGAAAAGGGTTATATTAATTGCTGGACCATCTTCTTCAGGCAAAACAACATTTGCTAATCGATTGAAGATTCAGTTGCGCGCAAATGGAATAAATCCAGTTACTTTATCTACCGATGATTATTTTGTAGAACGAAGTGAGACTCCAATAGATGAACATGGGAAATTTGATTTTGAAACGATAGATGCTGTAGATTTAGAACTTTTTAATTCAGATTTAAAGGGGATTTTACAAGGGAAGAAAGTTGCATTGCCAGAATTCAATTTTGTAACTGGTAGTAAGGAATATAAAGGTAAAGAGTTGCAAATAGAAAGGTATCAACCAATAATTATTGAAGGTATTCATGGGCTTAATCCGAGATTGACATTTGATATTTTTGAAAAAGATAAATTTAAAATTTATATTAGCGCTTTAACACAATTAAATATTGATAAACATAATAGAATTCCTACAACTGATGCAAGATTAATAAGAAGAATTGTACGAGATAATAATTATAGAGGTAATTCGGCAAGTATTAGTTTAAATCAATGGGCGTCTGTTAGAAGAGGAGAAGAAAAAAATATTTTTCCGTATCAGGAAGATGCTGATGTTGTATTTAATTCAGCGATTATATATGAACTTGCTGTAATGAAAAAGCATGTTGAACCTTTATTAAGAGAAATAAAAGAAGATAATAAAATGTATATGGAAGCTGTAAGATTGCTTAAATTTTTACAATATTTTGAAATTATAGAAGATGATTTATTGATTCCTTCTAATTCAATATTAAAAGAATTTATTGGAGGAAGTATTTTCAGATAGATTAGAAAGGATTATTAATTGTGAAAAATAGCATAACTAATAAATCGGTAAATGTACTATTGTATATAAAAATAATTGAAGCATTATTTTTTCTTTTAAGTGTTATTTTAATAGTTGATATTTTTAATAATGGAGAAATTTTAAAATTTATATTAGTAAGTTCAAATTTCATTGCAATTCAAAATCTAATTGAAGTTATGAATATTGTTTTAGTGACTTTAATTGTAGTGTCTATGTATTATAATTTATCTGAAAATAATATTGTTAATAGATATGTTATTTTAGTAGTAATAATATTTTTTTTA